>DASXXO010000001.1:0-5581 GCA_036503045.1 Caldimonas sp.
CTTGCCTGCGCCCGACGGGCCGACCAGCGCTACCGTCTCGCCGGCGTCGAGCTCGAGGTCGATGCGGTCGAGCGCGGGCGCCTGCGCCGCGCGGTAGCGCAGCGTCACGTCGCGCAGCTCGACGTGGCCGGCGCTTCGGCCCGGGTCGAAGCTGCCGCCGCGCTCGGGCAGGCTGGCGTCGATCAGGGCGACGCCCTTGTCGAGTGCTGCGAGGCCGCGCGTGATCGGCCCGGCGAGCTCGGAGAGATGCTTGATCGGCGGCACCAGCTGCAGCATCGCGACGATGAAGGCGACGAAGCTGCCGACCGAGTTCCCGCCGTGGCTGCTCTGCCAGAGCGCGGCGACGATCACCGCCGCGAGCGCGCACGACGCCAGCACCTGCGTGATCGGTGTCGCCGTCGACGCGGCGACGATCGACTTCATCGACAGCCGCCGCAGCTCGTTGCTGACGCGCTCGAAGCGCGACGCTTGCGACGGCTCGGCGCCGTGCAGCCGCACGCTGCGCCAGGCGAGCACGTTCTCCTCGACGACGTAGGCGAGCTCGTCGATCGATTGCTGGCCCTGCACCGTGACGCGGTGGATGCGCCGGCTGAACTTGCGCATCACGTAGGCGACCGCGGGAAGCAGGACGGCGACGAAGCTGGTGAGCTGCCAGTTGAGCCAGACGAGGTAGCCGAGCAGGGCGACGAAGCGGAGGGAATCGCCGACCAGGCTCTGCAGCGAGTAGACGAGCTGGCTCGCGCCGTTCTGCACCTCGAAGGTGAGCGTGTTGACGAGATTGCTTGCCGTGTTGCGCGCGAACAGCGCCGGCTCGGCGTCGAGCACGCGCTGGAACATCGCGCGCCGCATCGCCTGCGTGCCGCGGTTGGCCGCCCAGGCGAGGCCGTACTGCGAGACGAGCCCGGCGAGGCCGCGGATCGCGGTCAGGCCGATGACCGCGATCGGCACTGCCCAGAGCGGGATCGTGCTTTTCTTCACGCCGTCGTCGAGCAGGATCTTGAGGAGCGCCGGGATCGCCGGCTCGGTCGCGGCGGCGATGACCGCGCCGACCAACGCGAGGACGAAGCCGCGCCGGCAGTCACCGAAGAACGGCGCGATCCGGCGCAGCCGCTCGCCGAGACGGCGCCGCGCGACCCGGTCGGCGAGGCCGGCGGTGGCGTCGGCCGGAGGGCCGGCGGCGGGAGCGCCGCTTGCCTCGACGTCGTCGCTTGTCGGCGGCGCGGTGCGCTCGGCCGTTTCATCCTGGACGGCCCGCACCGGCGAATCGACGTTTGCCGGCGGCGTCACGCAGGGAACTCCGGCCGCGCGGGCGGACTCTGGATGAACATCAGCTTCACATATTTGTAATAGGCATACTCCGCGTTGTAGATCGCCAACATCAATCCGTGCCGACCATCGAGGAACCCGAGCTTCAGCAGATACGTGCGCACGAAGGCGAACAGCCCGTGCGCGATCGCCTTCGGCAGGCTCGCCTTCTTCCCGCGCGCGTGCATGTCGCGCGCGCTGCCGCTGGAATACCGGTCGAGCTTCTCGAGCACGTCGTGGACGTCGGGGTAGCTGTGGTGGACCAGACTCTCGCGCAGCTCGCCGATCCTGCCGGCGACCGTCATGTGGGCGTGCAGGAAGTCATTCGTGAAGCCCGAAAGGGCGCGTCTGCCCAGGCGAAGCGTCCGGTCCGGGCGCCAGCCGCCATGGTGCATGACGTGGCCGCAGAACTCCGACCAGCGCGGGAGGCGAAAGCCGTCGTTGCTCCCTTCGGCGATGGCGTTGCGGATCTCGGCCTGCAGCGCCGGCGGGATGCGCTCGTCGGCGTCGAGCGAGAGCACCCAGTCGCTCGTCGCGAGCGCGAAGCCGCGCGCGACCTGCGGCCCGTAGCCGGGCCAGTCGCTGACGACGACGCGCGCGCCGCCAGCCTCGGCGATCGCCACGGTGCGGTCGGTGCTGCCCGAGTCGAGCACGATCACTTCGTCGGCGAACGACGCGCTCCTGACGCAGTCGGCGATCCGCGCGGCCTCGTTCTTG
Source organism: Caldimonas sp. (assembly GCA_036503045.1). Lineage (GTDB taxonomy): Bacteria > Pseudomonadota > Gammaproteobacteria > Burkholderiales > Burkholderiaceae_C > Schlegelella_A. The sequence continues at coordinate 2,023 of DASXXO010000001.1, forward strand.
GCGACGATGACCACGGCAAGCGATTCGTTCGGACGCATGTCGTGGGGCGTGCTGCTGCGGGTTCGGCGGTCTCGGTGGCGGTGTGACGCGGATGGCGCACGGCTCGATCTCATTGTCCCAGATTCATTTTGCGCGCCGCTCTGCATGCGCCGCGCTGCTCGCCCTTGCCGCCTGGCCGGCGGCGGCGCAGTTCCGGGTCGATATCTCGGGGGTCGGCGCGACCCAGTTGCCGATCGCGATCGTGCGCTTCCGCGACGAGGACAAGAGCCCGCAGTCGCCGTCGACGATCATCCGCGCCGACCTCGAGCGGAGCGGGGCGTTTCGCATCGTCGACACCGGGACGACCAGCTTCGACGAAGGCAGCCGCCCGGAGATGGCGCAGTGGCGCTCGCGCGCCGTCGACGCGCTCGTCGCCGGCTCGGTGACGCGCCTCGCCGACGGCCGCTACGACGTCCGCTTCAAGTTGTGGGACGTCGTCAAGGGCAGCGAGCTGGGCGGCCAGAGCAGCGCCGTCGAGGCCGCTGACCTGCGCCTGGCCGCGCACCGCATCGCCGACTTCATCTACGAGAAGCTGACCGGCGAGAAAGGCGTCTTCTCGACCCGCATCGCCTACGTCACGCGCGCCGGCTCGCGCTACACGCTGCGTGTCGCCGACGCCGACGGCGTGAACGACCAGGTCGCGCTCAACAGCGGCCAGCCGATCATCTCGCCGGCCTGGTCGCCGAACGGCAAGGAGCTCGCCTACGTCTCGTTCGAGCGTCAGAAGGCGGTCGTCTTCGTCCACAACGTCGCGAGCGGCGAGCGACGCGCGATCGCCGACTTCCGCGGCTCGAACAGCGCGCCGGCGTGGGCCCCCGACGGCGAGCGGCTCGTGGTGACGCTGTCGCGCGAAGGCGGCTCGCAGCTCTTCACGATCGGCAAGGCCGGCGGCGATCCGCGCCGCCTCGCGAGCAGTCCGGCGATCGACACCGAGGCCGAGTACAGTGCCGACGGCCGCTGGATCTATTTCACGAGCGACCGGGGCGGCGCGCCGCAGATCTACCGCATGCCCGCGGGCGGCGGCAATGCGGATCGCGTCACGTTCAGCGGCGGCTACAACATCAGCCCGACGGTCAGCCCCGACGGCAAGACGCTGGCCTACATCACGCGTTCCGGCAACGCATTCCGCCTCGCCGTCCTCGATCTCGCGACAGCCGGCGCCCAGCCGCAGCCGATCACCGATACCAGCGACGACGAGCATCCGAGCTTCGCGCCGAGCGGTCGGCTGCTCATCTACGCAACCCGTTTGGAAGGAAGAAGCGTGTTGATGACCACCACGCTCGACGGCAAGATCAAGGCTCGCCTGCCGTCCCAGACGGCCGATCTACGCGAGCCGGTGTGGGGCCCGTACGGGCGCTAGTCGGGCCGCGGCAAAATACTGTCCCAGCAAAGGAAGAACCATGAACACCCTCTATCGTCACCTTCTCACCGCCGTCGCGGTCGCGTCGCTCGCGGCGTGCTCGAGCGTGCCGCTCGACCAGCAGCCTCCGGTCGAGTCGCGCTCCGGCACGAGCACTCCAGGCAGCGGCACCGGCAGCGGCTCGGCGGGCAGCTCGCAGACGCGCGTCGCGCCGGTCGAGGTCACGCCGACGACCAACGTCAACTACACCAACCTGCCGCGGATCGTCTACTTCGACTTCGACAGCTACGTGGTCAAGGACGAGTACCGTCCGGTGATCGAGGCCAACGCCAAGGCGCTGACCGCCAACCGCAAGATGCACATCGCGGTCGAAGGCCACACCGACGATCGCGGCAGCAGCGAATACAACCTCGCGCTAGGCCAGCGCCGCGCCGAGGCGGTCGTCAAGTCGCTGACGCTGCTCGGCGGCGACCCGACCCAGCTCGAGGCGGTGAGCTTCGGCAAGGAGCGGCCGGCGGTGCAGGGCGAGAACGAAGAGGCGTGGGCGAAGAACCGCCGCGCCGAGCTGGCGAGCCGCTGAAGATGGCACGCACCTTGCGCCACCGGGCGCTCGTCGCGGCCGCACTTGTCGCCGCCGTCGCGATCGCCGGCCCGGCGCGTGCCGGCATGTTCGACGACGACGAGGCGCGCCGCGCCATCCTCGACATCCGCAAGCAGCTCGAGCAGGGCAACGACGCGCGCGCGCACCAGGCCGAGCAGATCAGCCAGATGTCGGCGCAGATCGAGCAGCTGCGCCGCAGCCTCCTCGACCTGAACGGGTCGATCGAGACGCAGCGCTCCGACAACGCGAAGATCCGCGGCCAGATGGAGGAGCTCGCACGCGTCGTCGCCGAGTTGCAGCGCAAGCAGACCGACCTGCAGCAGGGCGTCGACGAGCGAATCCGCAAGGTCGAGCCGCAGAAAGTGACGATCGACGACAAGGAGTTCACCGTCGACCCCGACGAGAAGCGCATGTACGACGACGCGCTCGCGGGCTTCCGGAGCGGCGAGTTCGACCGCGCCGCATCGGGCTTCGCGGGCTTGCTGAAGCGCTTTCCGGCGAGCGGCTATCGCCAGTCGGCGCTGTTCTGGCTCGGCAATGCGCAGTACGCGCGGCGCGAATACAAGGAGGCGATCGCGAGCTTCCGCAGCCTGGTCACGAGCGCTCCCGACAGCCCGCGTGCGCCCGAGGCTCTGCTCGCGATCGCCAACTGCCAGGCCGAGCTGAAGGATCCCAAGGCGGCGCGTCGCACGATCGACGAGCTGGTCAAGACGTATCCCAAGTCGGAAGCCGCGGCGGCCGGGCGCGAGAGGCTGGCGTCGCTCAAATGAGCGCATTGCCGGCGCGCACGCTCGGCCTGCCGGACGCGAGCGCCGACCTCGAGCGCCGCTTCGGCGGCCTGCGCCGCCTGTACGGGGATGTCGCATACCGGCGCATCCGCGCGGCCCACGTCGCGGTCGTCGGCGTCGGCGGGGTCGGCTCGTGGAGCGCCGAGGCGCTGGCGCGCAGCGGCGTCGCCGCGCTGACGCTGGTCGATCTCGACCAGGTCAGCGAGTCGAACATCAACCGCCAGGTGCAGGCGCTCGGCAGCACTCTTGGTATGGCCAAGGTCGAGGCGCTCGGTGCTCGCATCGCCGATATCCACCCGGGCTGTGCGATATTCGGCGTCGAAGAGTTCGTCGACGAGACGAACTGGCCGGCGCTGCTCGTGCGGGCGGCCGACGTCGTCGTCGACGCCTGCGACGACGTCCGCGCGAAGGCGGCGATCGCGACCTGGGCGCGGCGTACGGCGACGCCGCTCGTCGTCGTCGGCGCGGCGGGCGGCAAGCGCGCTCCCGAGCGCGTCGAGGTCGGCGACCTTGCCGACGCGACGCACGACCCGATGCTCGCCGCGCTGCGCCAGCGCCTTCGCAAGCTTCACGGTGCGCCGCGCAGCGGTGCGCTCGGGGTCCTCTGCGTGTTCTCGCGCGAGCCGGTCGACCCGCCCGCCGTCGATGACGCCTCGTGCGACGTCGACGGCAGCCTCAACTGCCACGGCTACGGCTCGAGCGTCGCCGTGACCGCGGCGTTCGGCATGGTCGCCGCGGCGCGCGCTCTCGCGCTCGTCGCCGAACTCGGAG
>DASXXO010000002.1:0-7363 GCA_036503045.1 Caldimonas sp.
CGCCGGGGCGCGATGCCAACACTGCACGCTTTGGCGAATTCCTGGCACGCAAGCTGCGTCGATCCCCGGTGTGCCGCTGGCACACTGACCTCGACTTCGGGAGCTCCCATGGCGAACAAAGCGCGCGCCGCGCTGACGCGGCCCCTCAAGCTCTACGCGGCCGGCCATGCGACCTTGCTGGTCGGCGCCTGGGCGATGAGCGCGACCGGCTCGATGGTGCCGATGGCTCTCGCGGCCTCGGCCTGCCTGATGCTGACGGTGCCGCTCGTGCGCCACTTCCTGAAGCCGGCAGCGCAACGCCGCTGACCCGCCACCGCGTGGCGGCTGCGCTGTAGGAGCGCGCCGACGCTGGCGGCGCCGCACAGACGACCGCGCGGAGCGGTCGCTTCTGCTTCGGCGCGCGCTGCCTGCAAGCGATCCTTTGCGTCTCGTTCAACCTTCCTGGAGCGACGCAAATGGACACCAACGAACCGATGGTGACGGGACTCTTCCACGACCGCGACAACGCCGAGCGCGCCTACCAGTCGGTGTCGGACCGCGGCTACTCGCGCGACGACGTCAACCTGGTGATGTCGGACGAGACGCGCAAGCGCCACTTCAGCGGCACGACCGCCGACGGCCGCACCACCGAGCTCGGCACCAAGGCGGCCGAAGGCGCCGGCATCGGCGGCGCAATCGGCGGCAGCCTGGGCGCGATCGCGGCGGCGATCGCCGCGGTCGGAACGACGATCGCGTTGCCCGGCCTCGGCCTCGTCATTGCCGGCCCGCTCGCGGCAGCGATCGCCGGCGCCGGCGCCGGCGCAGCGACCGGCGGCATCATCGGGGCGCTGATCGGCTGGGGCATCCCCGAGGAGCGCGTCAAGGTGTATGACAAGGGGATCCGCGAAGGCGGGATCCTGATGGCGGTGCGTCCGCGCAACGACGAGGACGCGAGCTACTTCGAAGACGCCTGGAAGTCGAACCGGGGCGAGCACGTCTATCGGTAGACGTCGCGGTCGCGCGCCGCGATCTTCGCGCGCACCAGCGAAGCGAGCGCGGCGCCGCGCGGCGAGCTCGCCGCGGGACGCACGCGCAAGGCCGGCGGCACGGAGGGGTCGCCGCCCTGGGCGAGCGCGCTCCGGTCGATTTCCGTCAGTGAACCAGCAACGCTCGCTGGCGGAGTCGTCGGTCGCGGCGCGGGTGCTGGCGCGCGCGCGCCGAATGCCGGCACTGCTCGTGCCTCCGCCGGCAAGGGCTTCCCGAGCAGGAACGCGGCGACATCGGCCTTCAGTCGTGCGCGCGAAGCGTCGTCGAGATAGATCATGTGGCCGCCGGGGTAGGTGCGCGTGACGACGTTGGGCTGAGCGCCGAGGCGCGCGAGGTCGAACTCGGTCTGCAGGAACGGCGTCGCGAGGTCGTGGTAGCCGGCGAGCGACAGGACGCGCAGGGCAGGGTCGCGCGTCAGTGCCGCGGCCAGGTCGGGGATCGTGTCGGGGAGCGTCCGGCCGTCGTGGCTGAAGTCCCAGCTCGCGATCGCGTCCGCGAGAAGGGTATAGCCCGCGCTCGCCGAATAGAGAAGCTCCTGGCTGAAGAGCTGCTGCGCGGCGGCCGCAAAAGGTGCCGTGATCAGCGCCGACGAGGGATCGCCGGAAGCGGCGAGCGCGCTCCCCGCTGCGGCGACGATGCGGGCGTCGTAGCGCCCCATCAGCTGGCCAGGCAGGACCAGGCTACGGAAGGTGAGCGGGCCGAGATCGAGGTTGGCGTCCCAGAGCGAGGGCGGTGCGCCGGTGAGATCGCTCAGCTCGGCGACCAGCCCCGGCGGCGCCGCCTGGCGCGCTGCCAAGAAAGCCTCGAGCGCCGGAGCATAGGTCGAGCTCGTGAACGACCGCAGCGCGTCCGCGTACGCGTCGGCATCGCCAGGCACCGGGCGGCTGAGCGCGTACCACGCGGCGACCTCGCCGTAGCTCGGCAAGAAGCCCGCGCAGCTCACCTCGCCGGCGGCGAACTGGTCGCAGTTCGCGTTGTAGTCGAGCACCGACGACTGCAGGATCACGCCGTCGAGGCGCATGCCGGCGGCGAGCACCAGCTCGGCGAGCACCGCCGATCGTGTCGTTCCGTACGACTCGCCGAACACGTAGGTCGCCGAGGCGGCGCGCACGTTCACGGCGACGTAGCGGGCGATGAAGTCGCGCATCAGCGCTGCGTCCTTGTCGACGCTCCAGAAGCTGCTGTTGACGTACGGCGCGACCGCTTCCGAATAGCCGCTGCCGACCGCGTCGACGAAGACGAGGTCGGCGACGTCGATCAGGCTCTCGCCGTTGTCGACGAGCTGAAACGGCAGCGGCACCGCGAGCGAGGGCGCGTGGGTGACGATCCGGCGCGGCGCGAACGAGCCGAGGTGCAGCCACACGGTCGCCGACCCGGGGCCGCCGTTGTAGAAGAAGACGAGGGGGCGCGCTGCCGCTGCGCCGGCGACCGTGTACGCGACGTAGAACATCGACGCCTCGGTTGTGCCGCTGCGCGGGTCGCGTGCATCGAGATGGCCTGCCGTCGCGGTGTAGGCGATTGCCGAGGCAGCGAGCGCGAACGTGTGCGACGTCACCGAAGCCGTCTCGCTCGACGACGCGAGTGAAGCGCCGGCGGCGCTCGAGTAGGGCGTCATGTCACGCAGCGTGCCCGAGGGTGCGGGAGCGGGCGCGCTGTCGTCGCCTCCGCCTCCTCCGCCGCAGGCGGCAACGGCGAGCGCGAGCAGAGCGGCGAGGACGACCCGGTGCATGCGTGGATTCTCCCGCGAGCGTGGCGATCGGACATGCGCTACAACGGGCGGTCGCTTTCAAAGCCCAACCGGAGTCGCCATGAGGAACACCCTTCTTGTCACGCTCGCCCTGTGCGCCGCGGCCGCGGTGGCGCAGCCGGCGCCGACGACGATGCGCCTGCGCGGCACCGTCGAGAAGCTCGAGCCCGGTGCGCTCGTCATCAAGGAGCGCAACGGCGAGACGATGACGCTCGCGCTCGCCGACAACTTCGCCGTCTCGGAAGTGCTGCCGATCGATCCTGCGGCGATCCAGACCGGAACCTTCGTCGGGACCGCGGCGATGACCGGGCCGGAGGGGACCATGTCCGCGCTCGAGGTGCTCGTCTTTCCAGAAGCGGGGCGCGGCACCGGCGAGGGCCATTACCCCTGGGATCTGCAGCCCGGGTCGACGATGACCAACGCGACGGTGACGACGGTTTCGTCCGGCGCCAAGGGCCGGACGATGACCCTGCGCTACAAGGACGGCGAGAAGACGATCGTCGTTCCCAACGGGATCCCGGTCGTCACGGTGAAGCCGGCGGATCGCTCGCTGCTGGTTCCGGGCGCGAAGGTGCTCGTGTTCGCGCAGGTCCGCAACGGCCAGCCGACCGCGCTGCGCGCGACCGCCGGCCGCAACGGCTTCGCGCCGCCGATGTAGGCCTCAGCGCGACCAGGTGTCGCGCAGCGTCGTCGTGCGGTTGAAGACCGGCCGCTCGGCGCGATGGTCGACGATGTCGGCGACGAAGTAGCCGTGGCGCTCGAACTGGAAGCGGTCGCCGGGGCGTGCGCCGCGCAGCGACGTTTCGACGAAGCCGGCGACGATCTTGCGGCTCTCGGGGTTGAGGCTCGCCTTGAAGTCCTTGCCCCCGGCGTCGGGCTGCGGGTCGACGAACAGCCTCTCGTACAGACGAACTTGCGCGGCGAGTGCATCGTCGAGCGCGAGCCAGGTGACCGTTCCCTTGACCTTCACTGCGTCGGCGCCTGGCGTTCCGCTCTTGGTGTCGGGAACGATGCTCGCGAGCACCTTGGTGACGGCTCCGGCCGCGTCCTTCTCGCAGCCGGTGCATTCGATGACGACGCCGTACTTGAGGCGCACGCGATTGCCGGGAAAGAGACGGAAGAATCCCTTCGGCGCAACCTCGGCGAAGTCGTCGCGCTCGATCCAGAGCGCGGGCCCGAGCAGGATCGCGCGCGCGCCGAGCTCGGGGCGTTGCGGATGGACCGGTGCGTGGCACGGCTCGCGGTGCGCGGCGTCGCCGAAGATCGCGGCCCAGTTGGTCAGCTCGAGGCGCACCGGGTCGAGCACCGCCATCGCGCGCGGCGCCTTCGGGTCGAGGTCGTCGCGCAGCGCCCCCTCGAGGCTCGCGTAGTCGGTCCAGCCGCCCGCCTTGCTCGTTCCGGCGCGCTCGCTCAGCAGGCGCAGCGATTCCGGCGTGTAGCCGCGCCGGCGCAGCCCCGCGATCGTCGGCATGCGAGGGTCGTCCCAGCCGTCGACGATGCGCTCGTCGACGAGTTGCCTGAGCTTTCTCTTGCTCGTGATCACGTAGCTCACGTTGAGGCGCGCGAACTCGTACTGGTGCGGCCGCGGCTGCGCCAGCAGGCCGAGGCTGCAAAGGCTGTCGAGCAGCCAGTCGTAGAACGGCCGCTGGTCCTCGAACTCGAGCGTGCAGATCGAGTGGGTGATGTTCTCGAGCGCGTCCTCGATCGGATGCGCGTAGGTGTACATCGGGTAGATGCACCAGCGGTCGCCGGTGTTGTGGTGGGTCGCGCGCTTGATCCGGTAGAGCACCGGGTCGCGCAGGTTGATGTTCGGGCTCGCCATGTCGATCTTCGCGCGCAGCACGGCGGCGCCGTCGGCGAGCTCGCCGTTCTTCATCTGGCGCAGCCGCGCGAGGTTTTCGTCGGGCGTGCGCGACCGGGACGCACTCTCGCGGCCGGGAGCCGCGAAGTCGCCGCGGCTGGCGCGGATCTCGTCGGCGCTCTGCTCGTCGACGTAGGCGAACCCGGCGCCGACGAGCGCTTCGGCGGCGCGGTACATGAAGTCGAAGTAGTCGCTCGCGAAGTACAGGTGGCTCGTCGTCGGCTCGTCCGGACGACCCGGCTCGGGCGCGTGCCAGTCGAAGCCGAGCCAGTGCACCGCGTCGATGATCGCGTCGACGTACTCCTGCTCTTCCTTCTCGGGGTTGGTGTCGTCGAAGCGCAGGTGGCAGATGCCGCCGTACTCCTGCGCGAGGCCGAAGTTGAGGCAGATGCTCTTGGCGTGGCCGATGTGCAGGTAGCCGTTCGGCTCGGGCGGAAAGCGCGTGCGGATCCTTGCCGGGTCCTGCGGGGCGCTCGCGTGGTGTGCGGCGTCGCCCGGCGTCCCGGCGAAGCGCCGCCCGGCGTACGTCCCTTCGGCGAGATCGCGCTCGACGATCTGGCGCAGGAAGTTGCTGGCCGGCGCGCCGGCGTCCTTGGGTTGGCTCATGCGTCGAGGGCTCCGGGAGCGGGGATTCTAGGGACAGCAGCAAAGCTTTACCTTTGGCAACCCACTAGTGTCAACGACACTCCCCGCGCCTCGCGTTCAATGAACATGCACGCCCGTGGCGTGCGCTGCCGGAAAGACCCGCCATGATCAAACGTCCTCTCCTTCTTCTCGGCGTCGCCGCGGCGACGCTGTTCGCAGCCTCTGCCGCGGACGCCGCGCACGTCAGCTGGTCGGTCGGCATCAACGTTGCGCCGGTCGCGACCGTCGTCTCGAGCGGCCCCGCTTACTTCGCCGCGCCGGTGCGCTACGCGCCGGCGGGTGTCGTCTACTCGACCGTTCCGGCCTATGCGGCCGCGCCGGTCTATGCGCCTCCCGTGGCCTATGACGAGCCCTACGTCGACCCGTACGTCGTGGCGTCGGGCTTCTACGCTCCGCCGGTCGTGGTCCGTCCGTACTACCGCCGCTGGGCCCCGCAGCCGGTGCCGCACGCGCCGTGGGACCATCACGACCGCTGGCATCACGAGGTCGGGTACCGCCGCTGAGCGCTCGCGCTTCCCGCGCTCCGAAGAGCCGCGCATTGCGCGGCTTTTTTTCGTCTCGTTGCAACTGATCGCTCGGGCACCCGCCGCTATATTGGCCGGGCCCGTGCACCCGCGCGGAGGAGACGAGGATGTCCCGGTTCGATCAGCTGTTCGCACGCCGAAACACGTCGCTGCTGCTGGCCGGCGCGCTGCTCGGCGCGTGCGCGACGCGCTTGCCGCCCGCGCCGGTGACGGCTGCGACCCCGGTGGCGAAGACCGCGCCGCGTCCGGCGGCGCCGCCGGCGAGCGCAGCCAGCGCGGCCGCGAGCGCGCCGCCGGTTGCGGTCGCCCTTCCGGTGCGGCCGTCGCCGCCGATCGTCGTCGCGCCGCTGCCTGCGCCGGCGATGCCGCCGGCAGTCGCGGCCCATTTCCCCGAGCCTGCGTTGACGTTGCCGACGCCCGCATTCGAGCCGGGCCGCAGCACGTTCACGAGCAACGACGAGCTGCAGGCGATCATCCAGGGCTTCACGCACTCGGCGTCGATCGGCGAGAACGCCACCGACATCGCCGTGTGGTCGCTCGGCAATTCGCAGCGCGGCGAGCCGATCGAGGCGCTCGCGTTCACGCGCCCGCCCGCGATCGCCGGAGCCGCGCGGCGGCCGGGCGTCGTCATCGTCGCGGGGCAGCACGGCGACGAGCCGGCCGGAACCGAGGCGTTGATCGTCGTCGCCCAGGAGCTCGCGAGCGGAAAGCTCGCGACCGTGCTCGACCGGGTCGATGTCGTCCTCCTGCCGCGCGCGAACCCCGACGGCGCGGCGGCATTCACCCGCGGCGCTGCCGACGGGACCGACGTCAACCGCGACCACCTCCTGCTGCAGACGCCCGAAGCGAGAGCCATCGCCAAGTTGCTCGTCGATTTCGCGCCGGTCGTCGTCCTCGACCTGCACGAGTATCCGGTCACGAGCGCGTTCACCGCCAAGTTCGGCGGCGTGCAGCGCTTCGATGCGCTGCTGCAGTACGCGACGGTGCCCAACGTCGCCCCGTTCGTCACCAAGGCCGCCGAGGAGTGGTTTCGTCTGCCGCTCGTCGCGACGCTGCGCAGTGCGGGACTGAGCGTCGACTGGTATTCGACCGTCTCCGCCGATCCCGCCGACCGCAGCCTCGCCATGGGCGGCGTCGGCGCGCAGATCGGCCGCAACGCGGGCGGCCTGCGCAACGCAGTGAGCCTGCTCGTCGAGACGCGCGGCGGCGGGCTGGGCCGGGTCGGCCTGAAGCGGCGCGTGCAGACCCAGATCGTCGCCGTGGAAAGCGTGCTCGCCAGCGCGGCCAGGCACGCCGAGGACCTCGTCAAGCTGCACCAGTTCGTCGACCGCGAAACCGCTTCGCTCGCCTGCCAGGGCGAGGTCGTGATCGACGCGGCACCGACGCCGAGCGAGTACGCGACGTCGATGATCGACCCGCAGACCGGCGAGATCCGGCGCCTCACCGTCGCCTGGCAGTCGGCGCTGCAGCTGCGCACGCTGAAGAGCCGGCCGCGGCCGTGCGGTTACTGGCTCGCGCAGAGCGAAGGCGAGGCGGTGCGGCGGCTTCGCCTACTCGGCA
>DASXXO010000003.1:0-13659 GCA_036503045.1 Caldimonas sp.
CAAGTCCGCGTCCTGACTGTGGGCTCGACCGATCGCGGATCGATGTCGGGCGGCCCCTTCGGCATCGGAATCCGCACGGTGCGGGTCGCGAGATGTACCTCGCGCAGGAAGTACGTGAGGCCGACGACGAGCGCCAGCGTCGCGAGCATGAACAGGCCGCCGGGAAGCCATTTCAGGCGCAGCCCCGTCAGCACCTCGAGAAAGAGGGCGGCGATGACGAGGCAGGTGAGGAGCGCCGCGGACGTGCATGCCGTGATCGCCGAGCTTGCGAAATGGCGCCGCTGCTCGAGGCTGCCCAGCTCGATCGCCGTCTCCGCGGGCCACGTGTCGACCCCGTCCGGTCCATCGGTGAGGCGACGGCCGCGATCGATGATCCGGGCCAGGCGACCCGCCATGACGTTCAAGATTCCGGCGATGCCGGTGAGCAGGAAGACCGGCGTCAACGACAGCTGGATCGCATGGGCGACATCGTCGAACGTCACGCCGGCGTCGAACATGCGGGTCCCCTCTAGCGAGCGGCGATCGCGTCGCGGACCGCGCCGAGCACCCCGTCGGGCGCCTCGCTCATCAGCGCATGCCCGCAGGGCAGCGTCACGACGCGTGCGCGCAGCGCTGTGGCGAGCTCGCCGGCCTGGGTCGGCTGCGTCATCTGGTCGCGCGTGCCGAGGACGAACGTGACCGGGCAGGCGATGCGCGCCGCGGCGGGCAGGCCGCCGCGATAGCGATCGCAGGCCTCGAAGTCGTTGACGAAGAGGTTGGTCTCGCGCTGCGTTGCCTGCATGCGCCGCATCAAAGCGCGGTCGCCGCCGTGCAGCCACGCGCCCGGGCCGGGATACGCGGGCTTGGCCGCAAGCGTCGCGTGCGAGAACGTGTTGACGCTGTCGATCGCGGCCAGCGGGTCGGTGCGGGCGGCGTCGAGCAGCGCCGGCGACACCTTCATCGGCGACGCGGTGCCGACCATCAGGAGATGGCGCACGCGCCCAGGGGCGCGCGCGGCCGCCTCGAGCGCGATCAGCGAGCCCATGCTGTGGCCGACCAGCGATGCCGAGGCGATTCCGGCGGCGTCGAGCAGCGCGAGCAGCCAGTCGGCGAGCGCTTCGACGCTCGCGAGCGGCGCGCCCACGCTCCGCCCGTGGCCGGGCAGGTCGGGGGCGAGCGCCGCGTGGCCGTGGTGCGCGAACCAGCGCGCCGCGAGCGTCCAGACGCTGTGGTCGTGAAGCGCGCCGTGAATGAAGACGACGCACGGCTGGCGCGCGTCGAACGACTTGCCGCCGGTGTACGCGTAGGCCTCGCGCGCTTCGCCCGCGCCCGTGACCGCGAGCTTCATCGCACCGCGGCGGCGGTCTTGAGCGCGCGCTTCAGGTCGTCGATCAGGTCGTCGGCGTCTTCCAGGCCGATCGAGAGCCGGATCGTCCCGGGTCCGATGCCGGCGCGTGCGAGCGCCGCGTCGTCCATGCGGAAGTGCGTCGTCGACGCCGGATGGATCACCAGCGACCGGCAGTCGCCGACGTTGGCGAGGTGCGAGAAGATCCTGAGCGCCTCGATGAACGCGCTCCCCTGCTCGCGCGAGCCGCGCAGGTCGAAGCTGAACACCGAGCCGCAGCCGCGCGGCAGCAGCCGCTTGGCGAGCGCATGGTCGGGGTGGCTCTCGAGCTCGGGGTAGGCGACGCGCCCGACCTGCGCGTGGCCGGCCAGGAAAGCGACGACCTTGCGCGTGTTCTCGACGTGGCGCGCCATTCTGAGCGGCAGCGTCTCGAGTCCCTGCAGGATCAGCCACGCGGTGTGCGGGCTCATGCTCGCGCCGAAGTCGCGCAAGCCTTCGCGGCGCGCGCGCAGCAGGAACGCCCCGACGGTGCTCTCCTCGCTGAACACCATGCCGTGGAAGCCTTCGTAGGCGCGCGTCAGCTCGGTGAATCGGCCGGTCGCGGCGGTCGCGGCGTCCCAGTCGAAGGCGCCGCTGTCGACCAGGACACCGCCGATCACGGTGCCGTGGCCGGACAGGAACTTGGTCGCCGAGTGATAGACGAGATCGGCGCCGTGCTCGAACGGGCGCATCAGCCAAGGCGTCGTGAAGGTCGAGTCGACGAGCAGCGGCAGGTGCTGCTCGTGGGCGAGCGCCGCGACCGCCGGGATGTCGAGGACGTCGAGCCCCGGGTTGCCGAGCGTCTCGCCGAACAGCAGTCGCGTCTCCGGGCGGATCGCCTTGCGCCAGCCGTCGAGATCGCCCGGCTGGACGAAGGTCGTCGCGATGCCGAAGCGCGGCAAGGTGTAGTGCAGGAGGTTGTGCGATCCGCCGTAGAGCGCGCTCGAGGCGACGATGTGGGCTCCGGCGCCGGCGATCGTCGCTACGCCCAAGTGCAGCGCCGCCTGGCCGCTCGCGGTCGCGATCGCGCCGCTGCCGCCCTCGAGGGCGGCGACGCGCTCCTCGAGGACGGCGTTGGTCGGGTTCGAGATCCGGCTGTAGACGTGGCCGGAGCGCTCCATGTTGAAGAGCGAGGCGGCGTGCTCGCTCGAATCGAAGACGAACGAGGTCGTGAGGTGGATCGGCACGGCGCGCGCGCCGGTGGCGGGGTCGGGGGCGGCGCCGGCGTGCAGCGCGAGGGTGTCGAAGCCTGGATTGGCGTAGCCGGGCATGGATCTCGAAGGTCGACTGCGGCGGACGATTGTGGGCTATATTGGTCCGCACGCCTCGGCGGCCCCGACGCAGGACCGTCTCTCCAACAGACAGCTTTCAGCGGAGACGACCATGAAAGTCAGCGACATCTTGCGGGTCAAGGGTGGAACGCTCTTCACCGTCGCGCCCGATGAGCCCCTCTCGTCGGCACTCAACGTCATGTCCCAGCAGGACATCGGCTCGCTCGTCGTCATGCAGGGCGGCGAGCTGATCGGCATGCTCACCTTTCGCGAGGTGATCCAGGCGGTCGTCAACAACGGCGGCGCGCTCGGCAACACGCGCGTGCGCGACGTCATGGACACCGCGCCGCTCACCTGCACGCCGGCGACCGAGCTCGACGAGGTACGCCGCATGATGCTCGGGCGGCACGCGCGCTACATGCCCGTGCTGAGCGAAAAGACCCTGATGGGCGTGGTCTCGTTCTACGACGTCGCCAAGGCGGTCGTCGACAGCCAGGACTTCGAGAACCGCATGCTCAAGGCCTACATCCGCGACTGGCCGGTCGAAAGCCGCGACGAGCTGCCGTCGTCGAACCCGAACTGATGACGACCGCGCCCTGATGTCCGGGAGCACGCTCGGCACGCTGTTTCGCGTCACCACCTTCGGCGAGAGCCATGGCCCGGCGATCGGTTGCGTCGTCGACGGCTGCCCGCCCGGAATGGAGCTGAGCGAGGCCGACATCCAGCCCGAGCTCGACCGGCGCCGTCCCGGCACGTCGCGCCACGTGACGCAGCGGAGGGAAGACGACAAGGTCGAGATCCTCTCGGGAGTGTTCGAGGGGCGGACGACCGGCACGCCGATCGCGCTCCTGATCAGGAACACCGATCAGCGCAGCAAGGACTACGCGAACCTGCTGAACACGTTCCGCCCCGGCCACGCCGACTACACGTACCACCACAAGTACGGCCTGCGCGATCCGCGCGGCGGCGGCCGCGCGTCGGCGCGCCTCACCGCACCCGCGGTCGGCGCCGCGGCGATCGCGCGCAAGTGGCTGCGCGAGCACTGCGGCACGACGTTCGCCGGCCACATGACGGCGATCGGCGAGATCGCCATCCCGTTCGAGGGCTTCGGGCACGTGCCGAACAACCCGTTCTTCGCCGCCAACGCGAGCGACATCGCGCGCATCGAGGCTTACGTCGACGAGCTGAGGAAGCAGGGCGACAGCTGCGGCGCGCGAGTCGACGTCGTCGCGCGCAACGTTCCGGTCGGCCTCGGCGAGCCGCTCTACGACAAGCTCGATGCCGACATCGCGCACGCGATGATGGGCATCAACGCGGTCAAGGGCGTCGAGATCGGCGCCGGCTTCGCGGTCGTCGGGCAGCGCGGCACGACGCACGGCGACGAGCTCACGCCGGAGGGCTTCCTGAGCAACAACGCCGGCGGCGTCCTCGGCGGCATCTCGACCGGCCAGGACATCACGGTCTCGCTCGCGATCAAGCCGACCAGCTCGATCCGGAGCGCCCGCCGCTCGATCGACCTCGAAGGCAAGGCGACGACGGTCGAGACGCTCGGCCGCCACGACCCGTGCGTCGGCATCCGCGCGACGCCGATCGCCGAGGCGATGCTCGCGTTGGTGCTCATGGACCACGTGCTGCGCTATCGCGGGCAATGCGGTGAGGTGGGCGTCATGCAGCCGCGGATCCCGGCGCAGGCTCCCTAGCAAGCGCCAGGCCGCCGGCCCGCGGGTCCAAGTTACCCCACGCATCGGCGGAGCTGACAGAGGACGCGCAGCTGCATCGCACGCTCGCCCGGTCGCTGACCTGTGAATCGGGCAAACACGGCCGGTTCCCTTCCCCATCAAGAGGCATTGGAACAAATGTAGGATGGCCCGGCGCCGCGAGGGCGATGCCGCCGCCGGGCTCATCGCTCCCTCATGAACACCCTTCGCCTTCAGCTCCGATTCCTGCTGCCGCTCTTCGTCACTCTCGGCATCGCCGCCTACCTCGCGCTGCCGGTGATGGATCGCCTGACGCTGCGCTGGTTCTCGCGCGACCTCAACATTCGCGGCGAGCTCGTGACGAACGCCTTGTCGGATTCGATCGTCGAAGCCATCGACGATCCCGAGGGCCGCCGGCTGATGGCGCTCTTCAACCGCGCTGCAAAGGACGAGCGGCTCGTGGCCATCGGTCTGTGCACGGGCGATGCCCTCATCCGCCACACCGACAACTATCCGATGGAGCTCGACTGCGAGGAGGCTCGCAGCATCGCCCGGCGCCCGTCGCCGGTGATGCGCATCGCGGGCGGTCCGGTTCACGTCGGCGTGCACCGGGTGACGAGCGAGGCCGGGCAGGTGGCCGATCTGGTCCTGCTGCAGGACTTCAGCTTCATCGCCAAGCGCAGCGAAGACACCAAGAAGTACACGATCGCGCTGATCGCCGCGCTCGGCGCCGTCGTCGCTCTCATCACCGTCGTCGTCGCCCAACTCAGTTGGCGCGGCTGGGTTTCGGGAGCGCGCGCGCTGCTGCGCGGCGAAGGTCTGATCCGGCCGATCTCGTCGCCAGGCGAGCTGGCGCCGTTCGCGGCTGATCTGCGCCTTCGTCTGCGCGATCTCGAGGACGAGTACCGCCGATCGCTCGGTCCCGAGGCGCCGTGGAACGCGGACCGGCTGCGCTCGCTCCTCAATACCCAGATGCGCGGGGACGAGATGATCGTCGTCTCCAACCGGGAGCCCTACATCCACGAGACCACGACCGAAGGCGAGGTCGTCGTGCGGCGTCCGGCGAGCGGGCTCGTGACGGCGATCGAGCCGGTCATGCGCGCCCGCTCGGGAACCTGGATCGCACACGGCAGCGGCAGCGCCGATCGCAGCGTCGTCGACCGGCACGACCGGATCCTGGTGCCTCCGGGAAAGGACGACTACGTGTTGCGCCGCGTCTGGCTCTCGGCCCAGGAGGAGCAGGGCTACTACTACGGCTTCGCCAACGAGGGGCTGTGGCCGCTTTGCCACGTCGCGCACGTGCGCCCGGTGTTTCGCGAATCCGATTGGGAGGCTTACCGCCGAGTCAACCAGCGCTTCGCCGACGCCGTGGTCGCGGAGGCGCGCAGCGAAGACCCGATCGTTCTGGTCCAGGACTACCACTTCGCGTTGCTGCCGGCGATGATCCGCGCCCGCCTGCCGGCCGCCACCATCATCGCCTTCTGGCACATTCCGTGGCCGAACCCGGAGTCGTTCGGGATCTGCCCGTGGCGCCGCGAGCTTCTCGAAGGCCTGCTCGGCAGCACCATCCTCGGCTTTCATACGCGCTTTCATTGCAAGAATTTCATCGAGACGGTCGACCGCTACCTCGAGGCGCGCATCGAGCACGAGCATTCGACGATCTCGTTCCGCGATTCGGAGACGCTGGTCGCGAGCTATCCGATCTCGATCGAGTGGCCGACGCCGCAGGCGGAGGCGAAGTGGCCGTCGGTCGAGCAGTGCCGCGCCGAAGTCTTCGCGGGCAACGGGCTTGCTCCCGGCCAGCGGCTGGCGGTCGGCGTCGATCGGTTCGACTACACCAAAGGCATCCTCGAGAGGTTGCATGCGGTCGAGCGGATGCTCGAGAAGTACCCGCAATGGGTCGGCAACTTCACCCTCCTGCAGGTCGCAGCCCCGACTCGCACCTCGCTCGAGGAGTACCGCCTGTTTCAGGAGCGGATCGAGGCCGTTTGCCGACGCATCAACGAACGCTTTGGCAGCGGCGGAACGCCGGCGGTGATGCTGCGAGCGCAGCACCACGAGCACGAGGCACTGGTCGAGATCTACCGCGCTGCCGACGCCTGCCTCGTGACCAGCCTGCACGACGGCATGAACCTCGTCTGCAAGGAGTTCGTCGCGACGCGCAACGATGAGCAGGGCGTGCTCATCCTCAGCCGCTTCGCTGGCGCTGCACGAGAGCTTCCGGAGGCGCTGATCGTGAATCCCTACCATGTCGAGGAATGCGCCGATGCACTGCACCATTCGCTGACCATGCCTTCCGCAGAGCAGCGCGAGCGGATGGCGAGCCTGCGCCTCACCGTGCGCGAGTCGAACGTCTATCGCTGGGCCGGGCGAATGCTGATGGACGCCGGGCGCTTCCGGCAGCGCCAGCGTATCGAGGCGCGCGTCCTGCGTCACAGCACGGTATGAGGCCTGCTCGCGCGCCGCCCGTGGCGCCGGGCCGGCCGAGCGCCCTCAGACGGGCGAAGCGAGGTCTTCCATCCGGCGCAGCACCGGGACGAGCTCGGTGACGTCGTCGAGGAAGTACATCGCTTGCGACGTCGGGTCGTCGCGGCCGATGCGGATCGTGAGCCATGGCGGCACGGCGCGCCGGAAGACGGCCTCGTCGTTGACGTCGTCGCCGACGAAGAAGGCGGCGCCGGCGCCTGCGCGGTGGACCAGCCTCGCCAAGGCCTCGCCCTTGTCGGGCATCCCGCTGGCAACGACGTTGACGACGTACTTGCCCCCGAAGCGCCCGAGCGAAGGTGCGAGCTCGCCGAGCAGCGTCCCGATGGCGGCGAACGCAATCGCGGCATCGGCGGCGAGCCGGTAGTGGAAGGCGAGCGAGTACCGCTTGTCCTCGACGACGACGCCGGCCTCGGCGAGCGAGCGCCCCGCGGCGGCGATGCGGCCGCGCAGAGCATCGAGCGCCTGCGCCGCGGATTCCGGCATGCGGCTCCACTCGTTCTCGGCGCCGTGATTGCCGATCACGAAGTGCGGCTCGAAGCCGAGCCGCGCACGGACGTCCGCGATGAGGCGCCCGGTGATGACGGCTACCGGATGCTCGCGCGCCAGCTTGGCCAGGCAGCGCGAGACCTCGTCGGGCACGCTGGCGTCGTCGGGGCGGTCCACGATCGGTGCGAGCGTGCCGTCGAAGTCGAATGCGAGCAGCGGATCGTGCCGCATCACCGCGGCCAGCGCGGCTTCGCCGCCCGGCGTGAAAAGATGGTCCATCCGAGACAATTCCGCCCTGGCCTGCAGCGCTCTGCTTTCCGCAGGCGCGGCCAATTGACCTATTGTTCCTCATGATGCTCGCGCCCATGCCATGACCCGCGACCCCGCCAGCCTCGACATCGGATTGATCGGCAACTGCGCCATCAGCGCCCTGATCGATGCGCGCGCCAGAATCGTCTGGTGCTGCATGCCGCGCTTCGACGGCGATCCGATCTTCCACGCCCTGGTGGACAGCGCCGGCGGCCTTTCGGAAGACGCGATCCTCAGCGTCGAGCTCGAGGGCTTCGCGCGTTCAGAGCAGGCGTACGAGCCGGGCACGGCGATCCTTCGCACACGCCTCTTCGACCATGCCGGCGAGGGTATCGAGATCGTCGACTTCTGCCCGCGCTTCTTCCATCACGACCGGCCTTTCCGCCCCGCCCAGCTCGTCCGGCGCGTGCGCCCGCTGATCGGCCATCCGCGCCTGCGCTTTGTCGTCCGGCCGCGCGGCGAGTGGGGCGCCGCGGCGCCGGAGATCACGCGCGGCAGCAACCATCTGCGCTTCGTCCTGCCTTCGGGCACCTTGCGCCTCAACACCAACGCGCCGCTGACCTATGTGCTCGACTCCACCTGGATGTCGCTGCACAGCCCGGTCAGCCTGATGCTTGGCCCCGACGAGACGCTCACGGCCGGCATCGAGGAAACCGCGCGCGACTTCGAAGAGCAGACGTCGCTCTACTGGCGTCGCTGGACGCGCCGCCTGGCCCTGCCACTCGAATGGCAGGAGGCCGTCATCCGTGCCGCCATCACGCTGAAGATGTGCCAGTTCGAGGAGACCGGTGCCATCGTCGCGGCGATGACGACGAGCATCCCCGAGGCGCCGAACACGCAGCGCAACTGGGACTACCGCTACTGTTGGCTGCGCGACGCCGTCTTCGTCGTGCGCGCGCTCAACAGCCTGGCCGAAGTCGGCACCATGGAGGACTATCTGCGGTGGCTGACCGACGTCGTCCGGAGCGCCCGCGGCGGGCAGGTGCAGCCGCTCTTCGGCATCGGGCTCGAGCAGACGCTCACCGAAAAGCTCGTCCCGTCGCTCTCCGGGTATCGCGGCATGGCGCCGGTGCGGATCGGCAATCAGGCCTGCGAGCACGTCCAGCACGACGTCTACGGCAACATCGTCCTCGGCGCAGCCCAGGCCTTCTTCGACCATCGCCTGTTCCGCCGCGCCGACGCGCGCGATTTCGCCGAGCTCGAGGGCATGGGCGAGCAGGCCTGGCGACTCCACGACCAGTCCGACGCGGGCATGTGGGAGTTGCGCACGCGCGCCCGTGTCCACACCTCCTCGGCGGTGATGTGCTGGGCGGCGTGCGACCGCCTCGCCAAGATCGCCGCCGCCTTCGCGTATGACGAGCGCAGGACTTTGTGGCGCAGCCGCGCCGACCACATCCGCACGACCATCCTCGCCCAGGCGTGGAGCGAGAAGCGCCAGGCGTTCGCCGAAAGCTTCGGCGGCCACGACCTCGACGCCGGCGCGCTGCTGATGGCCGAGGTCGGCTTCATCGAGCCGCGCGACCCACGCTTCGTCAAGACGCTTGAGGTGCTCGAGGCAACCCTCTGCGACGGGCCGTTCATGCGGCGTTACGAGGCATCTGATGACTTCGGCAAGCCCGAGACCGCGTTCAACGTCTGCTCGTTCTGGCGCATCGACGCGCTCGCCCGTGTCGGCCGCGCCGACGAGGCGCGCGACATCTTCGAGGCGCTTCTTGCCCGGCGCAACTCCGTGGGTCTGCTCTCGGAGGACCTGCACGTCGCGAGCGGCGAGCTGTGGGGCAACTTCCCGCAGACCTATTCGATGGTCGGAATCATCAACGGCGCGGTCCGCCTCTCTCAGCCCTGGGACACGCGGGTATGACGCTGCGCGCGGACTCCGGCGCGGCGGCGGCGCCGCATCCGCGCCTGCTGGCCGACGTCGGCGGAACGCATGCGCGCCTGGCCTGGGTCGCCGCACCCGGGGAGGCGATCGGTCGCGTCGCCAGCTATAGCTGTGACGAGCTCGCCGGCATCGAAGCCGTCGTCGACGACTACCTGGCCGAGCAGAGGCTGCTGCCGCCGCGCGCCGCGGCCATCGGCATCGCCACGGCGGTCCTCGGCGACGAGGTTGCGATGACCAATCGGCCGTGGCGCTTCTCGATCGCCGCCCTGAAGCGCCGCTGGGGCGTCGAGCGTCTGCTCGTCCTCAATGACTTCGCCGCCCTCGCGCATGGCTTGCCGGCTGTCCGCGCCGACGAGCTGCGGCCGGTCGGCGGCGGCGCCGCCCTCGAAGGCGAGCCGATGGCGCTGCTCGGTCCGGGGACGGGCCTCGGCGTCTCCGGTCTGCTCAGCACGCCCGCGGGTCCGGAGCCCATCGTCGGCGAGGGCGGCCACGCCACGCTTGCCGCCGCCGACGCCGGCGAGGCGCGCGTCCTCGACTGGCTGCGCAACGAGTTCGGGCACGTGTCGGCCGAGCGTGTCCTCTCCGGGGCCGGCATCGTCAATCTGTACCGGGCCGCCAGCGCGCTCGCCGGTCGGCCGGCCGACGACCTCGACGCGGCGGCGATCACCGCGCGCGCCGCCGCCGGCGGCGATCCGGTCGCGGTCGAGGCGGTCGAGCTCTTCTTCGCATTCCTCGGCGGCTTCGCCGGCAACCTCGCGCTCGTGCTCGGCGCCCGCGGCGGCGTCTTCGTCGCCGGAGGCATCGTGCCGCGCCTGGGCGATCGCATCGACCAGTCGCTCTTCCGCCAGCGCTTCGAGGCCAAGGGCCGGTTCCGGCCGTATCTCGAGGCGATCGCCACGCGGGTCGTCCTCGACACGGCGCCGATCGCGCTGCGCGGCGCCGACGCGGCCCTCGACGTGCCGGCCCGATCGTCGGCGTCGGTTGCGATAGGCGCGGATTGACCCGCAACCGCGGGCCGGAAACCGAGGCGCGGCGACCTCGGCGCCGCGCTCCGGCCGATACGCTCGCCGGCGTCCTGAGCGCCGTCGGCATGGAGCCGGGAGCGAACGTCATCCCGTTCGCCGTCGTCTCGTTCGCCTACTTCGCGTACGCCGGCCTGATCGGAACCTACGGCCCGCTCTGGTTCCAGGGCCTCGGCTACTCGACCTTCGCGATCGGCGTGCTGCTGGCGCTGCAGAGCGCGACGCGGATCTTCAGTCCTTACGCCTGGGGCTGGCTCGCCGACCACACGCGCCGGCGCGAGCGGCTGCTCAGGGTCGCGGCGGCCGGGTCGCTGATCGCCTCGACCGGCTACTTCGTGCCGCTCGACTACGGCTGGATCGCTGCCGTGACGCTCGGGCTCTTCGTCTGCACGGCGGGCGTGCTGCCGATCAGCGAGACGCTGCTCGCGCAGCGACTCTCGGTCCGCGGCAAGCTCGATGTCGTGCGCTACGGTCGGGTGCGCGTGTGGGGCTCGTTCGGCTTCATCGTCGCCGTCACCGCGAGCGGCTTCGTCCTGCAGGCGACCGGTGTCGCGCGATTCCCGCTGCTCACCTCGGCGCTGCTCGCGTTGCTGCTGCTCGCCGCATGGCGGCTGCCCGCCGCGAGCGAGGGGTCGGCCGATCTCGCTCCCGGTGCGGCGGCGCTGACGGTCTTGCGCCAGCCGGTCGTCGCCTGGTTCTTCGCCGGCGTCTTCCTGACCGTCCTCGCGCACACCAGTCTCTACGCGTTCTACTCCCTGTACCTCGCATCGCTCGGCTTCGCCAAGGGCGAGATCGGCGTGCTCTGGGCACTCGGCGTGGCAACCGAGGTTGCCTGGTTCTGGTTCCAGGGCCGCTGGCTGCATCACTGGTCGATGCACAGCTGGCTCGTCTTCGCGGCGCTTGCGTCCGCGCTCCGGTTCGCCCTGATCGCCGCGTTCGGCGCTTCGGTCCCGGTCCTCGTGACCGCCCAATGCATGCACGCGCTGACCTTCGCCGCTCAGCACTCGGCGTGCATCGCGGTCATCACGCGCCACTTCCCGGGCCGCATGCGCGGCCGCGGGCAGGCGCTCTATGCGGTGCTCGGCTACGGGGCGTCGGGGGTCGTCGGCGGCATCGCCGGCGGCGCGCTCAGCCAGGCGGCAGGGTTCGCTTCGGTGTTCTGGGCCGCTAGCGTCATTGCCCTGGCCGCCGCCTGGTGCTGCCGGCGCGCGGCGCAGCTCGAGCGGGTCAGCGGCTGACGCGGGCGGCACGGCGTTCCGTCCGGCACGGCTGCCGCCCGATCCCGTCGATTGGCAGGCTGTCGCAAGAACGACGGGTGCGCATAGGCGGCGTCCTACACTTTCGCCCATGCAACAAACAAACGAGTCCGGGCCCTCCGCTCACAAGGCGGGGCGCGGGATCTGGCCCGGGGTCGTCGGCGCGCTCATCGTCATCGGACTGGCGCTGGCGGCGCTGTCGAAGGCGGGAATCTTCGGCGGCGACAAGGACAAGGACAAGCAGCCGGTCCCGCTCGAGTTCATCTCGTCGGAGGTCGCACGCCCGGCGCTTGCGCGGCTGCCGGTGACGATCGAGTTCTCGGGCCCGCTGGTCGCGCCGCGCACCGCAGTCATGCGTGCCAAGGCCGCGGGGACACTGCTCTCGCTGACGGTCGCCGAGGGCAACCGCGTCAAGGCCGGCGAGGTGATCGGCGCGATCGACCTCGCGGACCTGCAGAGCCGCGCCGCGGATCGTGCGGCGCTGGTCGAATCGGCGCAGGCGACCCTGCTCGAGGCCGAGCGCCAGCACACCGCCAACGTCGGCCTGGCCGCGCAGAACTTCATTTCGCCGACCGCGCTGCAGACGTCGCAGGCGAGGCTCGATGCTGCCCGCGCGCAACTCAAGTCGGCGCAGGCGCAGCTCGCCTCGTCGAACGTCGGCTTGCGCGAGGCGACGCTCGCGGTGCCGATCTCCGGCATCGTCGGCAAGCGTCACGTGGTCCCGGGCGAAAAGGTGAGCGCCGAACAGCCGGTCGTCACGGTCGTCGACCTGTCGACGCTCGAGCTCGCCGGCACGGTCGGAACGCACGAGGTCTCGTTGCTCGCGCCGGGCCAGTCGGCGGCGATCCGGATCGAGGGGCAGAGCGTCGACGTCGCGGGGCGCATCGACCGCATCGCCCCCTCGGCCGAGGCCGGCACGCGCGCGATCGGCGTCGTCGTCGTCCTCGACAACAAGGGCGAGCGCTTTCGCGCCGGGCAGTACGCGCAGGCGCGCGTCGAGCTCGCCGACAGCGCCGAGCGGATGACCGTGCCGATCGCAGCGATCGGCCAGGCGTCGGGGCAGGACTTCGTCTGGACGATCGAGAAGGGCGCGCTGGTGCGGCGCATCGTCGTCACCGGAAGGCGCGACGTGGCCTCGGGAAGGATCGAGGTGGTCAAGGGCCTCGGCGCCGACGCGCAGATCCTTGCGGTGCGCTTCGACAACCTCAAGGAGGGGGCGCCGGCCAAGGTGGTGGCGCAACGCGGCGCGGCCGCGGCGGCGTCGACGACCTCCGAGCCGGGCGCATCGGCGTCGTCGCCCTCGGCATCGGCGTCGATGGCGCCGCTGCCGCGCTCGTAGCGCCACCGGCCACGACCATGTGGTTCACGCGCGTCTCGATCCAGAACCCGGTCTTCGCGACCATGGTGATGGCCGCGCTCTGCGTGCTCGGCCTGTTCTCGTACAGCCAGCTGCGCGTCGAGCGGCTGCCCGACATCACGCCGCCGATCGTCTTCGTCAGCGTTGCCTACCCAGGGGCTTCGCCCGAGGCGACCGAGACCGAGCTGACGCGGCCGATCGAGCTTTCGCTGAACGGCATCGCCGGCGTCAAGATGATCCGCTCCAACAGCCTCGAGGGGCGCAGCGAGACGGTGGTCGAGTTCGAGCTCTCGGCCGACATGAATCGCGCCGTGCAGGACGTGCGCGACAAGGTCGCGGTGGTGCAGCCCAGCTTCCCGCGCGACGCCAAGCAGCCCTACGTCTCGCGCTTCGACGGCGACAACGCACAGCCGACGGTCTATCTGTCGCTGCTCGGCAGCGGGCGCAGCGCGCGCGAGCTGTCGCTGCTCGCCGACCAGGTCGTTCGCAAGCGCCTCGAGCGCGCGACAGGCGTCGCCCGCGTCGACGT
>DASXXO010000004.1:0-1908 GCA_036503045.1 Caldimonas sp.
CACGACGGCGCCTGGCTGGTGCGGATCGAGGACCTCGACGCGCCGCGCAACGTCGCCGGCGCCGCCGCGGGAATTCTGGCCCAGCTCGAGCGCTGCGGGCTGCGCCCGGATGGACCGGTCGTTCGCCAGTCGGAACGCAGCGCGCTCTACGAGGCCGCGCTGCAGCGCCTGCGCGCCATCGGCCGCGCCTATCCGTGCGCGTGCAGCCGCCGCGACCTGGCGTTGGCCGCCGCCGCTCCCGTGGCGACGCAGGACGGCGCCGCGACCCGCGAGCGCACCTACCCCGGAACGTGCCGCGCCGGGCTCGGCGGCCGGCCGGCGCGATCGATCCGCTTGCGCGTCGAGGCAGCGGAAGGCAACGGCGAAGCCTTCGTCGCCTGGGTCGACCGCCGCCTCGGCCCGGAGCGCGAAGACGTCGCGCGCGCGATCGGCGACTTCGTCCTGCAGCGCTCCGACGGCGTGTTCGCCTACCAGCTCGCGGTCGTCGTGGACGATGCCGCGCAAGGCGTCAGCGACGTGGTGCGCGGCGCGGACCTCGCCGACAGCACGGCGCGCCAGATCGTGCTGCAGCGACTGCTCGGGGTGCCGACGCCGCGCTACCTGCACACGCCGCTCGCCCGCGCCGCCGACGGAACGAAGCTCTCCAAGCAAACCGGGGCGCAGCCGCTCGACCCGGCCGCGCCGCTCGCTTCGCTGCAAGCGGCCGGCGCCGTGCTCGGCATCGAGGCGCGCGGCACGGAGGTTGCTGAATGGCTCGAGTCGGCGCTGCGTGCGTGGCGCGGGCGCTTCGTTGCCGGCTGAGCCTTCCCCTCGGGCATCATCCGCTTGCCGCGACGGGTGCCGCGGCGACCCACCACCAGGACGATCTCCATGCAGACCACCGCCTCCGGGCTCCAGTACGACGACTCCCTCGTCGGCAGCGGCAAGCGCGCCGAAGCCGGCCGCAACGTCTCCGTCCACTACACCGGCTGGCTATACGAGAACGGCGTCAAGGGAGCCAAGTTCGACTCGAGCAAGGACCGCAACGACCCGTTCGAGTTCGAGCTCGGCGGCGGCATGGTGATCCGCGGCTGGGACGAGGGCGTCGAAGGCATGTGCGAAGGCGGCAAGCGCGTCCTCGTCATCCCGCCCGCGCTCGGCTACGGCGCGCGCGGCGCGGGCGGCGTGATCCCGCCCGACGCGACGCTGCTGTTCGAGGTCGAGCTGCTGCGCGCCTGAGGCCAGCCGCGCCGCGCGCGCGCGGCTCCCATCGCCATGCCGGTCCGCTACGACATCAACCACACGACGATCTACCGCTACCGGCAGCCGGTGCGGTTCGGCGAGCACCGCGTCATGTTCCGGCCGCGCGACAGCCACGACCTGCGCGTCCTCGCGACCGACCTCGACGTCAGCCCCGAAGCGTCGGTGCGCATGATCCAGGACCCGCTCTCGAACTCGGTCGCGCTCGTCCAGCCGCTCACGCACAGCGACACGCTCGAGATCGTCTGCAGCTTCCGGATCGAGCACGCGCACAGCAACAACCTCGAGCTGCCGCTGTCAAAGAGCGCCGAGCTGTATCCGTTCGCCTACACGCTCGACGAGCGCCTGGACCTCGAGCACTACCTGCGACCGAACCACGACGACCCGGACGGCGAGCTGACGGCGTGGGCGCGTCAGTTCATCCGCACCGACGGCCCGACCGGAACGCGCGAGCTGCTGGTCGCGATGAACAAGCACATCCGCGAGCAGCTGCGCTACCAGGGTCGCGACGAGGAGGGAACGCAGAGCCCGGTCGAGACGCTGCGCCTCGGCAGCGGCTCGTGCCGCGACTTCGCGCTTCTGATGATGGAAGCGGCGCGCCGGCTCGGCTTCGCGACGCGCTTCGTCTCGGGATATCTCTACGATCCCGCGCTCGAAGGCGGCGACGGC
>DASXXO010000005.1:0-2686 GCA_036503045.1 Caldimonas sp.
GAGCTGGAGAAGCGCTATCTGCGCGGCGCCGGCACGGTCGTCTGGGTGAACGCCTCGGTGACCGCCGTGCTCGACGCCGCCGAGCGGCCGACCGCCGCCGTCGCGATCGTCCTCGACGTCAGCGACCGGCGCCGCACCGAGCAGGCGCTGCGCGAATCGGAGGAGCGGCTGCGCCTGATCGTCGAGAACGCGCGCGAGTATGCGATCGTCACGCTCGACCTCCGGCGCCGCATCACCGGCTGGAACATCGGCGCCGAGGTGCTCACCGGCTATCTCGCCGACGAGGTCATGGGCGAGAGCGCCGACCTGCTGTTCGTCGACGAGGACCGGATCGCCGGCATCCCGTTGCGCGAGGCGAACCAGGCGCTCGAGGAGGGGCGCGCCGCCGACGAGCGCTGGCACCGGAGGAAGAACGGCAGCCGCTTCTGGGGCAGCGGCGTGATGATGGCGATGCGCGACGGCGACGGCACGCATCCGATCGGCCTGCTCAAGATCTTCCGCGACCAGACGCAGGCGCGTGCCGCCGAGCAGGCGCTCGAGACCAGCCGCGCCGAGCTGGTGCAGGCGCTGGTCGACAACCGCAAGGCGCGTGCCGAGGCCGAGGCCGCGAGCCACGCCAAGGACCGCTTCCTGGCGATCCTGTCGCACGAGCTGCGCACGCCGCTGACGCCGGTCGTGATGGCGCTGCACGCGCTCGAGCGCAACCCCGAGCTGCCGGGGACGCTGCGCAGCACGGTCGAGGTGCTGCGCCGGAACGTCAAGGCCGAGCTGATGCTGATCGACGACCTGCTCGACATCACCCGCATCTCGAGCGGCAAGCTAGAGATGGCGCGCGAGAAGAGCGACATGCACGAGGTCGTGCACGCGGCCGCCGACGTGTGCGCCGGCGACTTCGCTGCCAAGCGTCAGCGCCTCGTGCTGTCGCTGCAGGCGCTGCGCCACGTCGTTGCGGGCGACGCGGCGCGCCTGCAGCAGGTCGTCTGGAACCTGCTCAAGAACGCCTCGAAGTTCACGCCGTCGGAAGGCGAGGTGCGGGTCGTGACGAGCAACATCGACGACCGGCTCGTCCTGATCGTCGCCGACACCGGCATCGGCATCGCGAGCGAGGCGCTGCCGACGATCTTCGACGCGTTCGCGCAGGAAGGCCCGTGGGTGACGAGCGAGTTCGGCGGCCTCGGGCTGGGTCTCGCGATTGCCAAAGCGACGGTGGAAGCGCACCAGGGAACGCTGACCGCGGCGAGCGGCGGGCGCAACCGGGGCGCGACGTTCACGATCGAATTGCCGCTCGATTGAACGGTGCGCGATGGCTTCCACGCGAACTCCCGGCGCGGCAGACGCACCGCCCGAGCGACCCGACGACCTTGGTCCGATGCGCATCTTCATCGTCGAGAACCACGAGGACACGCGCTTCCTGCTCGGCCTGCTGCTCGAGCAGCTCGGCCACACCGTGTTCGGTGTGGCGACCTTGACGGAGGCGCTCGCCGCCCTTCCCGATGCCGGCTGCGACGTGCTGATCTCCGACATCGGCTTGCCCGACGGCGACGGCTGGGAGCTGATGGTTCGGCTCGGCGATCACCGCCCGCGCTATGCGATCGCGATGAGCGGCTTCGGCCAGATCTCGGACCGCCAGCGCAGCCTCAGCGTGGGCTATCGCCATCACCTGCTGAAGCCGGTCGAGCCGAACCAGCTCGAGAACCTGCTCGACGAAGCAGCGCGCGAGGCGCGCGGAGAGAGACGGCGACGCCAGGGCACGAGCTAGCGTGTCGGCCCGAGCCCCGGCGCATCCGCGCCGGGTGCGCACAATCGGCGCCATGACCCACGCCGCGCACGCCGTCGATTCGCGTTACGCCTGGTGCCGGCTTGCCGTCGCGCTCGCGCTGATGACCGTCGGGAGCAGCGCGATGTACGTCGTCGCTGTCGTCCTGCCGAGCGTGCAGGCCGAGTTCGGCACCGCGCGCGCGGCCGCGTCGCTGCCGTACACGCTGCTGATGGTCGGCTTCGGCATCGGCGGCGTCTTCATGGGCAGGCTCGCCGACCGGCGCGGCATCGTCCTGCCGCTCGCGATCGGCGCAGCCGGGCTCGGCATCGGCTTCATCAGCGCAGGACTCGCCGGCAACATCTGGTCGTTCGCGCTTGCGCACGGCGTCCTGCTCGGCCTGGTCGGCAGCTCGGCGAGCTTTGCGCCGCTGGTCGCCGACACGGCGCTCTGGTTCGAGCGCCGGCGCGGCATCGCGGTCGCGATCTGCGCGAGCGGCAACTACGTCGCGGGCGCGATCTGGCCGCCGATCGTCCAGCACTTCGTCGAATCCGTCGGCTGGCGCCCGACCTACATCGGCCTCGGCGTCTTCTGCGCGCTGTCGATGGCGGGCCTCGCGCTCTTCATGCGCAGCCGTCCACCCGCGCTCGCGGCGCCGCTCGTGACGCCCGGCGCGCCGGCGGCCTCGGCGCGTCCGTTCGGCCTCTCGACCAATGCGGCGCAGACGCTCCTTTGCATCGCCGGCGTCGCGTGCTGCGTCGCGATGTCGATGCCGCAAGTCCACATCGTCGCCTACTGCGGCGACCTCGGCTACGGCGCCGCGCGCGGCGCGCAGATGCTGTCGCTGATGCTCGCGGCGGGCATCCTCAGCAGGCTCGTCTCGGGAGCGATCTGCGACCGCATCGGCGGCCTGCGCACGCTCCTTCTCGG
>DASXXO010000006.1:0-3976 GCA_036503045.1 Caldimonas sp.
CGCCACGGCGCCGAGCAGTACAGCGGCGAGCCGGTGACGCAGGTCCAGCACGCGCTGCAGACCGCGCACTTCGCCGAGCAGAGCGACGGCGACGACGCGCTCGTCACGGCGTGCCTGCTGCACGACCTCGGCCACCTGCTCAACCACCAGGGCGAGACGCCGACGCTGCGCGGCATCGACGACACCCACCAGTATTTCGCGCTGCCGTTCCTGCGCGGGCTCTTCCCCGATACGGTGCTCGACGCGATCAAGCTCCACGTCGACGCCAAGCGCTATCTCTGCCACGTCGACGAGGGCTACTACGCGCGCCTCTCGGACGACTCGAAGCGCAGCCTCGCCCTCCAGGGCGGCGTGTTCGATGCGACAGCCGCCGCCGCCTTCCTGGCCCAGCCGGGAGCGCGCGACGCGGTCCTGCTGCGCCAGTGGGACGACCTCGCCAAGCAGGCCGAGCTGCCGACGCCGTCGCTCGCGCATTTCCTCGACCGCGCGTCGGCGTGCGTCGTCGGCGCGCGCCGATGACGCTCGCGCTCAGCTGGGCGGTCGTCGCGGCGGTCCTGTTCGGCGCCCTCCTCCACGCGTCGTGGAACGCGCTCATCAAGGCGGGCGACGACAAGGCGCTCGACACCGCGCTCATGCACTTTCTCGGCTGCGGCGTCGGCGCCGTGCTCGTCGCGCTCGTGGGCCTGCCGAAGCGCGAGGCACTGCCGTGGCTCGCGACCTCGGTCGTCATCCACATCGGCTACTACGTGACGCTGGTCGGCGCGTACCGGCACGGCGAGCTCGGCTTCGCCTATCCGGTGATGCGCGGCACGGCGCCCTTGATCGTCGCCGTGCTGAGCGGCCGGCTGATCGGCGAGCACGTTCCGCTCGCGAGCTGGCTCGGCGTCGCCGGCATCAGTACCGGCGTGCTCGCGATCGGTCTCACCCGCTCGGCGCGCGAGAGCGGATCGCGCCGCCACGCCCTGGGCTATGCGCTCGCCAACGCGGCGATCATCGCCTGCTACACGATCGTCGACGGCATCGGCGTTCGCACATCGGGCAACGCGCTCCAGTACGTCGCGCTGCTGTTCCTGGTCGACGGCCTGCCGTACTTCGCGCTCGTCGTCTGGCAGCGACGCGCCGCGCTCCCGCCCGCCTTCGCCTACATGCGCGGCCGCTGGCGGGTCGCCCTGCTCGGCTCGTGCGCGTCGCTCGGCGCGTACGGCATCGCGCTCTGGGCGATGACGAAGGCGCCGGTCGCGTCGGTCGCCGCGCTGCGCGAGACCTCGGTGCTGTTCGCCGCGCTGATCGGCGTCGTCATGCTGAAGGAGCGCTTCCACGTGCAGCGCGCCGTCGGCACCGGCGCAATCATCGCCGGCGTGATGGCGCTGCGCCTCGCGTGACGCAGCGACGGCGCGCTGAAGCCGCGCCGATGCACTCAGCGGGTCGCGGTGTCGTGCACGACCTCGAAGCCGCCGAAGATCATGCGCTTGCCGTCGAACGGCATGTCCATCGCCTTCATTTCCGGGTCGTCCATCAGCGCCTTGTTGGCCTTGTCGCGCGCTTCCTTGGAAGGCCATTCGACCCACGAAAAGGCGACGGTCTCGCCCGCCTGCGCTGCGACCGCGCGCTTGAAGTCGGTGACCTTGCCGTCGGGAACGTCGGTGCCCCAGCAGTCGACGACGCGGGTGGCGCCGAGCCGCTTGAGGAGCGCCGTCATCTTCTGCGCCGACGCGATAAAGGCCTGCTTGTTCCCTTCAGGCACTGGAATCACCAATCCGTCGATGTAGCTCATCGCCGTCTCCTGGTCTGGTCGCGATCAAGCATCGATGATCAATCCGGGCTTGCGGCTCGCCCATCGCGCTGCGGCTCGACTTCCGGTAGGACGATTCCGACGCAACGACAATGACCGTCATGACCCTGCCGAGCCAGGCGCGCATCGTGATCGTCGGCGGCGGCATCGCCGGCTGCTCGACCGCGTACCACCTCGGCGCGCTCGGCGAAAAAGATGTCCTGGTCCTCGAGCAAGGGAAGCTCACCTGCGGGACGACCTGGCACGCGGCCGGCCTGGTGGGCCAGATGCGGCCGAACCGGACCATGACCCGGATGAGCAAGTACGGCATCGAGCTGTACGCGACGCTCGAGGCCGAGACCGGGCTTGCGACCGGCTGGAAGCAATGCGGCAGCGTCAACGTCGCGCAGACGCGCGAGCGGATGATGGTGCTGAGGAAGCACCTCGCGCTCGCGCGCAGCTTCGGCGTCGAGTGCGAAGAGATCACGGCGGCACGCGCGGGCGAGCTGTTTCCGGTCCTGCGCACCGACGACCTCGCCGGCGCGATCTGGATCCCGGGCGACGGCAAGGCCAACCCCGCCGACCTGACGATGTCGCTCGCGAAAGGCGCGCGCACGCGGGGCGTCCGCATCGTCGAGGACGCGGAAGTCGTCGCCGTGCGAACGCAGGCGAGTGCGAGCGGGAGCACGGCGACCGGCGTGCGCGTCCGCCACGGCGGCGAAGAGCGCGAGGTCGCGTGCGAGGTCGTCGTCAACTGCGCCGGCCAGTGGGCGCGCCAGCTCGGCGCACTCGCCGGCGTCAACGTGCCGCTCTGGTCGGCCGAGCACTTCTACATCGTCACCGACCGGATCGAGGGCGTCCACCCGATGCTGCCGGTGCTGCGCGATCCCGACGGCTACATCTACTACAAGGAGGAGGTCGGCGGGCTCCTCATGGGCGGCTTCGAGCCGAAGGCCAAGCCGTGGCGGGTCGACCCCGTCCCGTCGACCTTCCAGTTCCAGCTCCTCGACGAGGACTGGGAGCAGTTCGAGCCCTTGATGACCGCTGCCATCCGCCGCACGCCGTGCCTCGAGACCGCAAAGGTCAAGATGCTGCTGAACGGCCCCGAGAGCTTCACGCCCGACGGCAACTTCATCCTCGGTGAAGCGCCCGGGCTCAGCAACTTCTTCGTCGCCGCAGGATTCAACTCGGCCGGCATCGCGAACTCGGGCGGCGCGGGAAAGCTGATCGCCGAATGGATCGTCACGGGTGCACCGCAGAGCGATCTCGCCGACGTCGACATCCGCCGCTTCGGCGACTTCTGGGCCAACAAGCGCGCGCTCGCCGAGCGCACCGGCGAGACGCTCGGCCTGCACTACGCGATGCGCTGGCCGCGCCAGGAGCTCGAGACCGCGCGGCCGCTGAAGACGAGCCCGCTGCACGATCTGCTCGCCGCGCGCGGCGCGGCATTCGGATCGAAGAACGGCTGGGAGCGCGCGAACTACTTCCGCGTCTCGAGCGAAGCGGCCGCGGCCGATCCGTACCCGCACACGCTCGGCAAGCCCGGCTGGCTCGCCGACGTCGTGCGCGAGCAGCGCGCGACGCGCCAGGCAGTCGCCCTCTTCGACCAGATCTCGTTCGGCAAGATCCTCGTCCAGGGAAGCGATGCGCTGGCGCTGCTGCAGCGCCTGTGCGCCAACGAGATGGACGTCGCGCCGGGCCGCATGGTCTACACGCCGATGCTGAACGAGCGCGCCGGCTTCGAGAGCGACGTCACCCTCACGCGCCTCGGCATCGATCGCTTCCTCGTCGTCACCGGATCGGCGCAGACGCCGCGCGACCTCGACTGGATCGAGCGGCACCGGCGGGCCGGGGAAGCGGCGGTCGTGACCGACGTCACCGCGCTGACCTCGGTGCTCTCGCTGATGGGGCCGAACGCGCGCACGCTGCTCGGCCGCGTCGGCGCGCCCGAGACCTTCGATGCGCTCGGCCCCGAGCGGCTCAAGTTCGCGACGACGCGCGAGATCGACCTCGGCCACGCGCGCGTCCGCGCGGCGCGCATGAGCTACGTCGGCGGGCCGGGCTACGAGCTCTACGTGCCGGTCGAGATGGCGCGCCACGTCTACCTCGCGCTGCACGCGGAGAGCGAAGGCCTGGGACTCGACGGCGGCACTCTCGCAGACGCCGGCTACTACGCGCTCGACGCGATGCGCATCGAAGCCGGCC
>DASXXO010000007.1:0-2792 GCA_036503045.1 Caldimonas sp.
CGTGTCCCTTCCTTTCGGTGGCGCCGCTGTGAGCCACCGCGCGCGCGATGTACTGTATGCCCATGAAGACGGCGGTCCTGGGCGGCGGGCACGGCGCGTACGCGGCGGCCGCCGACCTCGCTGCGGCAGGCCACGAAGTGGTTCTCTGGCGCCGCGATGCGGCCGCGCTCGATGCGCTCCGCGCAGACCCGCGCATCGTCCGCAAGGACTCCGCCGTGCGCAGCGTGGCGATCGCCGGCGCGAGCGCCGACCTCGGCGCCGCGATCGCGGGTGCCGAGCTGATCGTCGTGCCGCTCCTGGCCACCGCGCAGGGCGACGTCGCGCGGGCTTGCGCCGCATCTCGCCGACGGCCAGGTCGTCTTCCTGCCGCCGGGAAGCTTCGGCAGCTTCGCGATGGCGCAGCTCGCGCGCGCGGCCTGGGCCTGCGCTTTGCCGCGCTCGGCGTCGTCGAGTTCATCGACGTCGGCGGCGCCGACCTCCTGCACCACGCGAGCCGGGAGATGGCGGCCGCCGTCGATGCGGCGCGCGACGCGGCGCCCGCGATCGTCGCTGCGCACATCGCCGCGAACAGGCTCGGCCAAAAGACCGGCAGCGGCTTCTACGACTATGCCGGCCGCGATCGCGCGGCGTACCGGCGCGATCTGCCCGGGCGCACGCTCGCCATGGTCCGCCACGCGGGGCTCTGGCGCCCTTCCGCAGAAGACGCGCTGCCCTGATCGCCCGCAGGGCGGCGAAGCCCGCATTTGAGTCGGCCCGGGAAGCGTGCTACGGTGCAGAGGCCGGGCCAGTCCGCCAGGCGATCTTCGTCCGGGGGAGGACACATGCGCATCCGTTTCTGGGGCACGCGCGGGTCGATCCCGAAGCCGGGCCCGGACTTCGTCCGCTACGGCGGCAACACCTCGTGCGTCGAGGTGCGCAGCGCGAGCGGCGTGCTGATCCTGCTCGACTGCGGCACCGGCGCGCACGGCTTCGGCCAGGCGCTCCTCGCCGAGCCCGGCGGGCCACGCCGCGGCCACATCTTCATCAGCCATACCCATTGGGACCATATCCAGGGCCTGCCCTTCCTCGCGCCGCTGTTCGAAGAGGACTTCGAGTGGGACATCTATGGCCCGCGCGGCCTCGGGCCTTCGATCCGCGAGACGCTCGCCGGCCAGATGCAGTACACGTACTTCCCGGTCTCGATCGAGCAGTTCGCTGCCAAGGTGCGCTACCACGACCTGGTCGAGGGCAGCGTCGAGATCGACGACGTGCGCGTCGCGACGCACTACCTGAACCATCCGGCGCTGACGCTCGGCTACCGCCTCGAGGCGGACGGCGCGTCGGTCGTCTACGCGACCGACCACGAGCCGCACACGCCGGCCCTCGCGCGCGGCGAGCGGCCGCCGAAGAGCGCCGACGAGACACGCTACGCGTCGTTCGTCGCCGGCGCCGACGTTCTCATCCACGACGCGCAGTTCACGCTCGGCGAATACGAGAAGCATCTCGGCTGGGGCCACAGCCCGGTCGAGTTCGCGGTCGACCTCGCCGCCGCCAACCGCGTACGCCGGCTCGCGCTCTACCACCACGACCCGCTGCGCGACGATGCCGGAGTCGACCAGATGGTCGCGCTGGCGCGCCGGCGCGCCGCTGGCACCGGGCTCGACGTTTTCGGCGCCGCCGAAGGCCTCGTGATCGAGCTCGCCGAACGCGCCGCGCGGCCTGCCGGAGCCGACGCGCCGACGGCGCTCGAGTCATACGACGTGCCCGCGCCGAGCGACCGCGCGGTCCTGATCGCTGTTGACCCGGAGCCCGCAGGCGTGCTCGCCGCCGCGGTGCGTGCCGACGGCAGCCCGCTCCTGGTCGCGCCCGACGACCGGAAGCTCCTGCGCATGGTCCAGGACGAGCGTCCGTCGGTTGTCGTGATGCAGCGCCGTCTCGCCGGGATCGACGCGCTCGAGCTGTGCCGCGCGATCCGCGCGATGGATGGGTTCGATCAGGCCAATCCGGCGCTCGTCGTCGTCGCTGCGAGCCAGGAGGAGATGGACGTCGAGGCAGGCGTTCGCGCCGGCGTCACCGACTG
This sequence comes from Caldimonas sp., assembly GCA_036503045.1. Classification (GTDB taxonomy): domain Bacteria; phylum Pseudomonadota; class Gammaproteobacteria; order Burkholderiales; family Burkholderiaceae_C; genus Schlegelella_A. The sequence goes on from DASXXO010000007.1 coordinate 2,060, forward strand.
GCTGCTCTGGCCGTTCAAGGAGACCTACGCGCGCACGCGCATGCACTTCTGGATCATGCGCGAGGCGTGCCGCTGGGCGCCCGCGCCGCTGCCGATCGACGAAGGACGCCGCCTCGACGCGCTCTATGCGCTCGGCATCCTCGACACGCCGCCGGAGGAGCGCTTCGATCGCTACACGCGAATCGCCGCCGGCCTGTTCGACGTGCCGATCGCCATGGTGAGCCTGATCGACAGCGACCGGCAATGGTTCAAGTCGCGCTACGGACTGGACATCGCCGAGACTCCGCGCGACCTCGCGTTCTGCGCCCACACGATCCTCGACGGCGCGGTGATGCAGGTGACCGACGCGCTGCACGATTCTCGCTTCGCCGACAACCCGCTCGTCGCCGGCCTGCCGCGCGTCCGCTTCTACGCCGGCGCGCCGCTCGCCGCGCCCGACGGCAGCCTGGTCGGGTCGCTGTGCGTCGTCGACAGCCGCCCGCGCGAGCTCGACCAGCAGCAGCTCGTCCTGCTGCGCGACCTGGCCGACCTGGTCCAGGCGGAGCTCGCCGCCTCCCCGTAGCGGGCGTGCGCAGGCCCTAAGATCGGAGGGCATGCTGCCCACCACCGATCTGTCCCGGAGCCGGGCCCTTGGCTGAGCGCTCGTTCGTCGAAGAGGTCAAAAAGCTGCGCCTCGGCGCGGGCGAAGTGTTCCGCGGCGAGGGGATCCTCGCCGTCACCAAGGCGCTGCTCG
>DASXXO010000008.1:0-8866 GCA_036503045.1 Caldimonas sp.
ATGCTCAATCACAACAAGCGCTCGATCACCATCGACAGCAAGCACCCGCAGGGCATGCGCGTGCTCAACGCGCTCATCAAATCCTGCGACGTGCTGGTCGAAAACTTCGCGCCCGGCGCGCTCGACCGCATGGGCCTGACCTGGGAGCACATCCACAAGCTCAACCCGCGCATGATCGTCGCCTCGGTCAAAGGCTTCGGCCCGGGTCCTTACGAGGATTGCAAGGTCTATGAGAACGTCGCGCAATGCGCCGGCGGCTCTGCTTCCACCACCGGTTTCCGCGACGGGCCGCCGCTGGTCACCGGCGCGCAGATCGGCGACTCGGGCACCGGCTTGCATCTCGCGCTCGGCATCGTGGCCGCGCTGTATCAGCGCAAGACCACCGGCCGCGGCCAGCGCGTCCTCGCGGCGATGCAGGACGGCGTGCTGAACCTCTGCCGCGTCAAGCTGCGCGACCAGCAGCGGCTCGACCGCACCGGCGTGATGCAGGAGTACCCGCAGTACCCCGACATCGGCTTCGGCGAGGCGGTGCCGCGCGCCGGCAACGCGTCGGGGGGCGGCCAGCCGGGCTGGATCCTCAAGTGCAAGGGCTGGCAGAACGACCCGAACGCCTACATCTACTTCATCACGCAGGCGCCGGTGTGGAGCTCGATCTGCAAGGTGATCGGCGAGGAGGGCTGGATCACCGACCCGAACTACGCGACGCCGAACGCGCGCCTGCCGCACCTGAAGTCGATCTTCGCGCGGATCGAGGAATGGACCATGACCAAGTCGAAGTTCGAGGCCATGGACATCCTCAACAAGCTCGACATCCCGTGCGGGCCGATCCTGTCGATGAAGGAGATCGCCGAGGAGCCGTCGCTGCGGGCGACCGGCACCGTGGTCGAGGTCGACCACCCGACGCGTGGCAAGTACCTCACGGTCGGCAATCCGATCAAGCTCTCGGACAGCCTCACCGAGGTGAAGCGCTCGCCGCTCCTCGGCGAGCACACCGAGGAAGTGCTCACCGAGCTCGGCTATTCGGCGAGCGAGCTCGCGGCGCTGCGCGAGTCGAAGGTCATCTGACGACTTCGTCGTCGCTTCCCGTTCAGGCCCAAGTCGAGGAGACCTCTTCATGCGCAAAGACAAGACCCGCGTTCGCACGCTCCTCGACGCCGTGCGCGCTTCCGGGCGCACGTCGCTCACTGCGCCCGAGGGCAAGCAGGTCTGCGACGCCTACGGCATCCGCGTTCCGGGCGAAGGCGTCGCGAAGAGCGCCGCCGATGCGATCAGGCTCGCTTCGGGCATGGGCTACCCGGTGGTGATGAAGATCGTCTCGCCGGACATCCTGCACAAGACCGAAGCCGGCGGCGTCATCGTCGGCCTGTCGAACGCCGAGGAGGCGGCGAGCGCGTACGACACCATCCTCGCCAACGCGAAGAGGTACAACACGGACGCGAAGATCGACGGCGTCCAGGTGCAGCAGATGCTGAAGGGCGGCCAGGAGGTCATCGTCGGCGCGGTCACCGACGCCAGCTTCGGCAAGCTCGTCGCATTCGGCCTCGGCGGCGTGCTGGTCGAAGTGCTGAAGGACATCACGTTCCGGCTCGCGCCGGCGAGCAAGGCCGAAGCCCTCTCGATGCTCGACGGCATCCAGGCAGCCGAGATGCTGAAGGGCGTGCGCGGCGGCGATCCGGTGAACCGCGACGCGCTCGCCGACCTCATCGTCGGCGTGAGCGAGCTGGTGAGCGACTTCCCCGAGATTTCGGAGATGGACCTGAACCCGGTCTTCGCGACCAAGGAGAGCGCCGTTGCCGCCGACGTGCGCATCGTCGTCGACTTCGCGCAGAAGCCGGCGCGCTACCGCCCGGCGGAGGCCGAGGTCGTCCAATCGATGAACCGGATCATGCTGCCGAAGGCGGTCGCGGTGATCGGCGCGTCGGACGAGACCGGCAAGATCGGCAACTCGGTGATGAAGAACCTCATCAACGGGGGCTACAAGGGCCAGATCTACCCGATCCACCCGAAGGCCGCCGAGATCATGGGCTACAAGGCCTACAGATCGGTCAAGGACGTTGCGGGCGAGATCGATACGGCGGTGTTCGCAATTCCCGCCAAGCTTGTCGCCGGGGCGCTCGTCGAATGCGGCGAGAAGCGAATAGCGGGCGCCGTGCTCATCCCGTCGGGCTTCGCCGAGACCGGCCAGCACGAGATGCAGCAGGAGCTCGTCGAGATCGGGCGCAAGTACAACATCCGCCTGATGGGGCCGAACATCTACGGCTTCTACTACACGCCGGCCAACCTCTGCGCGACGTTCTGCACCGCCTACGACTTCAAGGGCTCGGCGGCGCTGTCGTCGCAGTCGGGCGGCATCGGCATGGCGATCATCGGCTTCTCGCGCTCGGCGAAGATGGGCGTCTCGGCGATCGTGGGCTTGGGCAACAAGTCGGACATCGACGAGGACGACCTGCTCCTTTTCTTCGAGCAGGATCCGAACACCAAGGTCATTGCCCAGCACTGCGAGGACCTGAAGGACGGGCGCGCCTTCGCCGAGGTCGCCAAGCGCGTCTCGAAGAAGAAGCCCGTGATCATGCTCAAGGCCGGGCGCACGGCGGCCGGCGCCAAGGCGGCGAGCTCGCACACCGGCGCGCTCGCCGGCAACGACAAGATCTACGACGACGTGCTGCGCCAGTCGGGCGTGATCCGCGCCAGGTCGCTGCGCGACCTGCTCGACTTCGCGCGCGGCGTTCCCATCCTGCCGACGCCCAAGGGCGAGAACATCGTCATCATCACCGGAGCGGGCGGCTCGGGCGTGCTGCTCTCGGACGCGTGCGTCGACCAGGGCCTGAAGCTCATGCCGATGCCGGCGGACCTCGACGCGGCGTTTCGCAAGTTCATCCCGCCGTTCGGCGCTGCCGGCAACCCGGTCGACATCACCGGCGGCGAGCCGCCGCAGACGTACAAGAACACCGTGCTGCTCGGCCTCTCCGACCCGCGCATCCACGCGCTCATCCTCGGCTACTGGCACACGATCGTCACGCCGCCGATGGTGTTCGCGAAGATCATGGTCGAGGCGCGCGAGGAGATGCTCGCCAAGGGGATCGAGAAGCCGATGGTCGCCTCGCTCGCCGGCGACGTGCAGGTCGAGGAGGCGGCGCAGTACCTCTACGAGCACGGCATCCCGGCGTACGCGTACTCGACCGAGATCCCGGTGGCAGTGCTCGGCGCCAAGTACCAGTGGGCACGCGGCGCGGGGTTGCTGTAGCGACCTCGGGCCTCCGTCCCGACCGAGCGTGAACCGTCCCGTCATCTCGATCGTTCCCGAAGCGTCGACCCGCCAACGCAAGCGCGAAGCGCCGCGCGGCCGGCGCGTCGACCCGTCGGCGCTTGCCGAAGTGCGCGCGCTGCTCGGCGACGCGCCTCGGCGCAGCGACCTCCTGATCGAGCACCTGCACAGGATCCAGGACCGCTACGGCTGCCTGAGCACCGCGCATCTCGCCGCGCTCGCCGCCGAAATGAACCTCGCACAGACCGAGGTGTTCGAGGTTGCGACCTTCTATCACCACTTCGACATCGTCAAGGAAGGCGAGGCCGCGCCGTCGGCGCTCACCGTGCGCGTCTGCGACGGCCTGTCGTGCGAGATGGCCGGTGCTCAGGAGCTGCTGGAGCGATTGCCTGCGCTGCTGGGGCCCGGCGTGCGCGTCATCGCGGCGCCTTGCATCGGCCGCTGCGAGCAGGCGCCCGCCGCAGTCGTCGGCCAGAACCCCGTCGCGCCAGCGACCTGCGAAGACGTCGCCGCCGCGGTCGCCGCGAACCGAACCCGCCACCAGCCCGCGGGCTTCATCGACCTCGCCGCGTACAAGGCCGACAGCGGCTACGCGCTGCTGCGCCAGTGCATCGGCGCCGAGCTCGACGTCGACGTCGTCGTCAAGACGCTCGAGGCGTCGGGCCTGCGCGGCCTGGGCGGGGCCGGATTCCCGGCCGGGCGCAAGTGGCGCATCGTGCGCAGCGAGCCCGCGCCGCGCCTGATGGCGGTCAACATCGACGAAGGCGAGCCCGGCACCTTCAAGGACCGCGTCTTGCTCGAGCGGGACCCGCACCGCTTCATCGAAGGCATGCTGATCGCGGCGTGGGCGGTCGGCATCTCGCGCATCTACGTCTACCTGCGCGACGAGTACCACGGCTGCCGTGCCATGCTCGAGGCCGAGCTCGCGAAGCTGCGCGGCGCGCCGCCGTATCCGGGCATGCCGGAGATCGTGCTGCGACGCGGCGCGGGTGCCTACATCTGCGGCGAAGAGTCGGCGATGATCGAATCGATCGAAGGAAAGCGCGGCTTGCCGCGCCTCCGGCCGCCGTACGTTGCCCAGGTCGGGCTGTTCGGCCGGCCGACGCTCGAGCACAACTTCGAGACGCTGTACTGGGTGCGCGAAATCCTCGAGAGAGGTGCCGACTGGTTCGCGTCGCACGGCCGCAATGGCAGGAAGGGCCTGCGCTCGTTCTCGGTCTCGGGCCGCGTGCGCGATCCTGGCGTCAAGCTCGCGCCGGCCGGCATCACGCTCGTCGAGCTGATCGACGAATACTGCGGCGGCATGCTGCCGGGCCACAGGCTTTACGGCTACCTGCCCGGGGGCGCCTCGGGCGGCATCCTGCCGGCGTCGCTCGCAAATGTGCCGCTCGACTTCGACACCCTGCAGCCCTACGGGTGCTTCATCGGCTCGGCGGCGGTCGTGGTCCTCTCGAACCATGACACGGCGGTCGGCGCGGCGCGCAACACGATGCGCTTCTTCGAGCACGAGTCGTGCGGCCAGTGCACGCCGTGCCGCAACGGCACCGCGAAGGCGTCCATCCTGATGGCGAGCCCGAAATGGGACCTGCCACTCCTCGCCGAGCTTTCTTTGGTGATGCGCGACGCGTCGATCTGCGGCCTCGGCCAGGCGGCGCCCAACCCGATCGATTGCGTCGTCAAATACTTCCCCCACGAGCTCCAGCCATGAACGCATTGACCCGCAGCGAGATCGCCAGCCTCGACGCTTCGGTCGTCCGCTTCGAGCTGAACGGGCGCACCGTCGAGGCGCCGGCCAACCGTACGCTGATCGAGATCGCCGACGCCGAAGGCATCGCGATCCCGCGCCTCTGCTACAAGCCCGGCCTCGACAAGGTCGGCAACTGCCGCTCGTGCATGGTCGAGATCGCCGGCGAGCGCGTCCTCGCGCCGGCGTGCTGCCGCACGCCGACCGACGGCATGAAGGTGACGACCGACAGCGAGCGCGCCGTGATGTCGCAGAAGCTCGTCCTCGAGCTGCTGCTCTCGGACATGCCCGAGACCGGGTACACGCGCCACAACGAGGTCGACGAATGGGCAGCGCGCCTCGGCGTCGGCAAGCCGCGCTTCGCGCCGCGCCCCGAGGTCGAGCCCGACCTGTCGCATCCGGCGATGGCGGTGCATCTGTCGGCGTGCATCCAGTGCACGCGCTGCGTGCGCGCCTGTCGCGACGAGCAGGTCAACGACGTGATCGGCCTCGCGTACCGCGGCAACGAGGCCAAGATCGTCTTCGACATGGACGACCCGATGGGCGCCTCCACCTGCGTCGCCTGCGGCGAATGCGTGCAGGCGTGCCCGACCGGCGCGCTGATGCCGGCGCGCGACGTCGGGCTCGCGGTCCCCGACAAGCAGGTGCAGTCGCTCTGCCCGTACTGCGGCGTCGGCTGCCAGCTCACCTACAACGTCAAGGACAACGAGATCCTCTACGTCAACGGCCGCGACGGGCCGGCGAACCACGAGCGCCTCTGCGTCAAGGGCCGCTACGGCTTCGATTACGCGCACCACCCGCAGCGCCTGCGCGTGCCGCTGATCCGTCGCGCCGATGCGCCCAAGCGTGCCGAGGCGACGATGGATCCCGAGCGCGTGATGGACGTCTTCCGCGAGGCGACCTGGGAGGAAGCGCTCGACTTCGCCGCCGGCAAGCTCCGGCAGCTGCGCGACACGCACGGGCCGAAGGCGCTCGCCGGCTTCGGCTCGGCCAAGGGCAGCAACGAGGAGGCGTACCTCTTCCAGAAGCTCGTGCGCACGGGCTTCGGCAGCAACAACGTCGACCACTGCACGCGCCTCTGCCACGCCTCCAGCGTCGTCGCGCTGCTCGAAGGGATCGGCTCGGGGGCGGTCTCGAATCCGGTGATGGACGTCGCCAAGGCCGAGGTCGCGATCGTCATCGGCGCCAACCCGAGCGTGAACCATCCGGTCGCGTCGAGCTGGATCAAGAACGCTGCGCACAATGGCACCAAGCTGATCGTCTGCGACCCGCGCCGCTCCGAGCTCGCGCGCCACGCGCACCGCTTCCTGCAGTTCAAGCCCGACACCGACGTCGCGCTGCTCAACGCGATGATGCACGTCATCGTCGAGGAGGGCCTCGTCGACGAGGCGTTCATCGCCAGCCGCACGATCGGCTTCGACGAGCTGCGCGCCAACGTCGCGGGGTACAGCCCGGAGGCGATGGCGCCGATCTGCGGCATCGATGCCGAGACGATCCGCTACGTCGCGCGCCTCTACGCCACCGCGCGCGCGTCGATGATCCTCTGGGGCATGGGCATCTCGCAGCACGTCCACGGCACCGACAACGCGCGCTGCCTGATCGCGCTCTCGCTGATGACCGGCCAGATCGGGCGCCCCGGCACGGGCCTGCATCCGCTGCGCGGCCAGAACAACGTGCAGGGTGCATCCGATGCCGGTCTGATCCCGATGATGTTCCCCGACTACCAGCACGTCTCGAGCCCCGCCGTGCGCGCGCACTTCGAGAGCGCCTGGGGCCTCGCGCCCGGCACGCTCGACGAACGTGTCGGCCTCACGGTCGTCGAGGTGATGCAGTCGATCAAGGCCGGCGGCGTGCGCGGCATGTACATCATGGGCGAGAACCCCGCGATGTCCGACCCCGACGCGAACCACGCGCGCGAAGCGCTGGCGATGCTCGAGCACCTCGTCGTGCAGGACATCTTCCTCACCGAGACCGGCTACCTGGCCGACGTGATCCTGCCGGCGAGCGCGTTCCCCGAAAAGACCGGCAGCTTCACCAACACCGACCGGCTCGTGCAGCTCGGCCGCCAGGCGATCGACCCGCCCGGCGACGCGCGCCAGGACCTGTGGATCATCCAGCAGATCGCCAGGCGGATCGGCTTGCCGTGGCGCGACGATCCGGTCTCCGTCGTCTTCGACGAGATGCGCCACACGATGCCGAGCATCGCCGGCATCACCTGGGACCGCCTCGAGCGTGAGCACGCAGTGACCTATCCGTGCACGAAGGAAGGCGACCCCGGCCAGTCGGTCGTCTTCACCGACACCTTCCCGCGCGAAGGCGGCAAGGCCCGCTTCGTCCCGGCCGACATCATCCCGGCCGACGAGCGCCCGGACGCCGACTACCCGATGGTGCTCATCACCGGCCGCCAGCTCGAGCACTGGCACACCGGCAGCATGACGCGGCGCGCCGCCGCCCTCGACGCGCTCGAGCCCGATCCGGTCGCGCTCGTGCACCCGCTCGACCTCGCCGCGATCGGCGGCGAACCGGGCGACGTGGTGACGATCGAGTCGCGGCGCGGCAAGGTCGCGCTCTTCGCGCGCGCCGACGACAGCTCACCGCGCGGCGCGGTGTTCGTCCCGTTCTGCTACTACGAGGCGGCGATCAATCGCCTCACCAACGCGGCGCTCGACCCGTTCGCGAAGATCCCCGAGTTCAAGTACTGCGCGGTGCGCGTGTCGCTCGGCGGCACGCTCGAGGAGCAGACGAGCTTCGGCGGCGGCCGCATCCTGGCCGAGGGACTGACTCCGCTGGCGCCCGGCTATCCATCAGCAATCCGTGATGATCAGCCAAGAAAATTCTGACTTTCGCTGATGGATGATGCGCTGAAGAATGCTCTCCCGAAGCCCCACGGCGCGAGGAGATCGTCATGCAGCACAGCACCCGCCCGACCAACCCCGACCGCGCCTTCGAAGCGGAGCTCGCCGCCTACAACCTCGCCTTCAGCGAGCTCGGCCTCGAGTGGCACTGGGACGCGGCCACCTTCGACCAGATCCGCCGCGCCGCTGGCGACCGTCCTTGCGTGCAGGCCTACGTCGAAGCGCAATGCCCGCACCTGCTGCAGGCCTACGACAGCCGCTTCCTCGTCGCAGCGATCGAGAGCGTGCGCGGGCGCCGGAGCGAGATCCCGACGAGTTGAGCGCGCCTTCGCCGCGGCGCGGCGATGAGAAACGCGACGCTGCGCCAGCTCAAGATCTTCGCGGCGGTCGCGCGCCACCTGAGCTTCGCGCGCGCCGCCGAGGAGCTGCACCTCACGCAGCCCGCCGTCTCGGGCCAGATCAAGAGGCTCGAAGAGCACGCCGGCGTCCCGCTCTTCGAGCAGGTCGGCAAGAAGACGCACCTGACCGCCGCCGGCGCCGACCTGGTCGGCATCGTGCGCGCGATCGTCGAGCAGTTCGAGGCCGCCGATCACGCCATGACGCAGCACAAGGGCGTCTCCGGCGGCCGCCTCAACGTCGCGGTCATCAGCGCCGGCGACTACTTCCTGCCGCGCCTGCTGGTCGAGTTCATCGGCCGCCACCAGGGCGTCACGCTCAACTTCACGGTGCACAACCGCGAGGGCCTGCTCGGCCACCTCGCCGCCAACCTCACTGATCTCGCGATCATGGCCAGGCCGCCGGCCGACGACGAGCTGGTCAGCGAGGCGTTCGCGCCGCATCCCTACGTGATCGTCGCGGCGCCGACGCACCCGCTCGCGGGCAGGCCACGAATCGACATGCGGCGCATCGTCCGCGAGCCCTTCGTCGTGCGCGAGCGCGGCTCGGACACCTGGCAGAGCATGCAGGTGGCGTTCGGGTCGCACCTCGAGGACGTGCAGGTGG
>DASXXO010000009.1:0-3394 GCA_036503045.1 Caldimonas sp.
AGCGGGTCGGGATGTGCGTTGCGCCGAGGCACGAGATCGACTGCACCTCGCCGAACAGGTTGTCGAGCACATAGCGCCAGTGGCACATCATGTCGAGGATCATTCCGCCGCCTTCCTCGCTGCGGTAGTTCCACGACGGCCGCTGGATCGGCTGCAGGTCGCCCTCGAAGACCCAGTAGCCGAACTCGAGGCGAAGCGAGAGCATGCGGCCGAAGAAGCCGGCGCGACGCAGCATGTCGAGCTTGCGCAGGCCGGGCAGGAAGAGCTTGTCCTGGACCGCGCCGTTCTTCAGCCCCGAAGCCTGCGCGACGCGCGCGATCTCGACCGCCTCGTTGAGGTTGGTCGCGATCGGCTTCTCGCAGTAGACGTGCTTGCCGGCGCGCAATGCCTGCGCAAGCAGCTGCGGTCGCATCTGGGTCGTGCCGGCGTCAAAGAACACCGTGTCCTCGCGGTTCGCCAGCGCGGCGTCGAGGTTCGCTCCCCAGCGCGCGATCCCGTTCGCGCGCGCCAGCGCCTCGATCTTCTCCGCGTTGCGGCCGATCAGGACCGGGTCGGGAATGACGCGGTCGCCATTTGCGAGCGCGACGCCTCCTTCGGCGCGGATCGCGCAGATCGAGCGGATGAGGTGCTGGTTCATTCCCATCCGGCCGGTGACGCCGTGCATGATGATTCCGAGTCGTCGCGTTGCCATGGTCAGTGTTCCCGGGAGGAGGATGCGGCGCTCGCGTCGAGCGCCTCGTGGATGCCGCGCAGGTAGCCGGCGGCGAACGCGGCCGCGCCGATGCCGTCGGGCAGGTACTCGAACGGCTCGACGCTGACCGTTCCGGCGTAGCGCTGGCGGCGCAGCGCGGCGAGGATCGGCGCGAAGTCCATCTGGCCCTGGCCGGGCGCGCGCCGGTTCGGGTCATTGACCTGTACGTGCGCGATCAGTCCCGTCGGCAGCCACGTGTCGACCAGAGCGGCGACCGACACGCGCTCGGCGACACCGGCAGCGCTGCAATCGATCATCGTGCGCAGGGCAGGGCGGTCGATCTCGCGCACGATCTCCGCTGCTTCGGCGACGGTGTTGACGAGCGCGGTTTCGCGCGGCGCGAGCGGCTCGATGCAATAGACGACGCCGTGCGCCTGCGCGACCTCGGCGACGGCGGCGAGGAACTCGACCAGCCGCGCGCGCGCGATGGCGTGCGTCTCGCCGGGAGCGATCTCGCGCTGCTTCGGCGAGCCGTGCACGAGCACGCTGCCGCCGAGCTCGGCGCAGAGGCGAACGAGTGCGGCAGCGACCTCGCCGGTGCGCGCGCGTACGCGCGGGTCGGGGTCGGTGACCGAGAGACCGGGCGGCTTCACGAGCAGCCAGTGCAGCCCCGTCACGACCAGGCCGGCCGACTCGACGGTGCGCCGGACGCGCCCGATCTCGGCCGAAGTCATGCGTTCGGGCGACTCCGAGAGCGTGAACGGTGCGATCTCGAGGCCGTCGTAGCCGAGCGAAGCGGCGATCTCGCACTGCCGCTCGAGCGGCACGTCGGCGAGTACCTCGTTGCAGAGCGCGAGCTTCATGACACGTCACCGCTGCGCGGGTGGCGCCCGAGCGCCGAGCGCACGACCGCACCTGTACTTCCCGTGACGCGCCGCACCGCCGACTTGAATGCTGGCACGTAGAGCAGCAGCGTGAAGAGGACGACGATCGCGAACGCCATCGAGATCGGCCGCGTGAAGAAGGGGACGATGCTGCCGTCGGAGAGGACGAGGCCGCGGCGCAGGCTCTTGTCGAGTAGCGGGCCGAGAACGAGGCCGAGCACGAACGGCGCCATCTGGTAGCCGCGCCGACGCAGGAAGAAGGCACCGATGCCGACCGCGAGCATCGCGTAGATGTCGAACAGGCGTGACGCGCTCGCGTACGCACCGACCGTGCAGAGGACGAAGATGATCGGCATCAGCACGGTGCGCTTGATGCGCAGCACGAGCAGCAGCGGCCGGACGAGGAACAGACCGAAGATCAGGATGCTGATCGTCGCCAGAGAGGTCATCGCCACCACCTCGTAGACGAACTGCGGATGCGAGATCATCATCATCGGCCCGGGCTGGATGCCGTGGATGATCATCGCCGCCATCAGCACCGCCGATGGCGCTGAGCCCGGGATGCCGAGCGCCAGGGCCGGGATGATGTGGCCCGGGATCGACGCCATGTCGCCGGTCTCCGCGGCCATCAGGCCGTCGATCGAACCCTTGCCGAAGTCCTCCTTGTGGCGGCTCGAGGCCTTCGCAGCGGCGTATGACATCCACGCACCCGAGTCCTCGCCCACCCCGGGCATGAGGCCGGTGAGCACGCCGATCACGCCTGAGCGCAGCACGGTCGGCCAATACTGCACGACCTCGCGAAAGCGCGGCAGCACGGAGTCCTTCAGCTCGATCAGCTTGCGCTCCACTGGCTCGGCGAGGGTCGTCAATACCTCGGCGAAGCCGAACGCACCGACGAGCGCGGGGATGAGCGAGATGCCGCCGGCGAGCTCGCTCCAGCCGAAGGTGAACCGGTCGTATGCATAGAGCCCTTCCTGGCCGATCTGCGCGACCAGCAGGCCGAGCGTTCCCATGAGCCAGCCCTTGAGCGGATCGTTGCCGACGATCGTTCCCGACATGGTCACGCCGAACAGGGCAAGCCAGAAGAACTCGTACGCGCCGAACGAGAGTGCGACCTCGGCGAGCGCTGGCGTGAACGCGGCGAGGCAGAGCACGCCGAAGAGCGTCCCCATGAATGCGCCCGAGGTGGCGATGCCGATCGCTCGCCCGGCTTCGCCGCGCCGCGCCAGCGCATAACCGTCGGCGCACGAGGCCGCGTTGGCGGCGGTGCCCGGGATGTTGAGCAGGATCGCGGTGCGCGAGCCGCCGTAGAGCGTGCCGACGTATGAGCAGATCAAGATCAGGATCGCGTCGTTTGCCGGCAGCTTGATCGTCAGCGTCGTCAGCAGGGCGATGCAGAGCGTCGCCGACAGCCCCGGCAGGCAGCCGACGATGATGCCGAGCAGCGCGCCGCCGAGCCCGTAGGCGATCGATGTCGGGTTGAGGAACCCCAGATAGGCGTGGCCGAGATCGACGAGTCCGGAGAGCATCGCTTCACCCGCGGCGATCGATCGCGCGGCGGCTCACGGCAGCCGCACCAGGAAGAGTTGCTGGAAGACCAGCGTGACGGCGCCGCCGGCGCAAAGGCCGATCACGATCGCGCTCGCAACCTTACGGAGCGCCATCCGCTCGCCGGCGGCTCTCCGCTGCGGCCGTTGCAGCGCGACGATCGCGATGCTGACGAAGATCGCCGCCGCGAGCCAGAAGGGCAGGCCGTGGCCGACGAGGACGACGCCGAAGGTGAGACAGAGAGCGAGCACGAGCACGACCCGTCGTGCCG
>DASXXO010000010.1:0-1979 GCA_036503045.1 Caldimonas sp.
GGTGCTGAAACCCGAATCCCTGATCTGCCCCCGGCCCGACGGCCTCTATTGCCCGCCCGGCGACTTCTACATCGACCCGTGGCGGCCGGTCGAGCGCGCCGTGATCACGCACGCGCACGGCGACCACGCGCGGCGCGGCCACGCCCGCTACCTCGCCGCCGCGCCCGCCGAAGGCGTGTTGCGCACGCGCCTCGGCGCGGTCGACCTGCAGCTGCTGCCCTACGGCGAGGTCGTCGACCATTTCGGCGTGCGCCTGAGCTTTCATCCCGCCGGCCACGTTCTCGGCTCGGCGCAGGTGCGGCTCGAGCACGGCGGCCGGGTCTGGGTCGCCGCAGGCGACTACTACGTCGCCGGCGCAGGCGCCGACGCGCGCGAGGACAACGCGACCTGCGCGCCGTTCGAGCCGGTGCGCTGCCATTGCTTCATCACCGAATCGACCTTCGGCCTGCCGATCTACCGCTGGCAGCCGCAAGCCGCGCTGTTCGCGGCGATCGACGAGTGGTGGCGTGCCAACGCCGAGGCGGGACGCGCGAGCCTGCTCATGGGCTACGCGTTCGGCAAGGCGCAGCGGATCCTGAACGGCGTCGACCGCTCGATCGGGCCGATCGTCGTCCACGGCGCGGTCGAGCCGCTCAACCGCGCGTACCGCGCTGCGGGAGTCGACATTCCGCAGACGCCGGTCGCGACCGAGATCGCCGACAAGTCGATCTTCCGGCGCGCGCTGATCGTCGCGCCGCCGTCGGCGCAGAACTCGACCTGGACGCGCCGCTTCGGCGAATACAGCGACGCGTTCGCGAGCGGCTGGATGCAGCTGCGCGGCGCACGCCGACGCCGCTCGGTCGACCGCGGCTTCGTGCTGAGCGATCACGCCGACTGGGCGGGGCTGCAGCGCGCGATCCGCGCGACCGGCGCCGAGCGGGTGATCGTCACGCACGGCTACGAAGCGGTGATGGTGCGTTGGCTCACGGAGCAAGGCTTCGAGGCTTCGGCCTTCGCCACCGAGTACGGCCAGGACGACGACGAGCTGCCGGGCGCGCCCGGAGCGGCCGAGAGCGCAACGGTTGAGGCCGACGACGACGAGGCATGAAGCGCTTCGCGCGCCTCTTCGCCGAGCTCGACCGCAGCACCGCGACGCTCGCCAAGATCGATGCGCTGAAGCGCTACTTCGCAGAGGCCGTGCCGCGCGACGCCGCCTGGGCGGTGTACTTCCTGGCGGGCGGGAAACCCCGCCAGGTCGTGCCGAACGCCGTCCTCTGGGCGGCCGCGTGCCGGCGCGCCGGGATCGAGGACTGGCTGTTCGACGCCTGCTACCAGGCGGTCGGCGACTTCGCCGAGACCGTCGCGCACGTGCTGCCGCCGCCATCGCGCGCAAGCGATCTCGGCCTCGCCGAGTGGGTCGAGGAGCGGCTGCTGGCCTTGCGCGGCCTCGCGCCCGCGGAGCAGGAAGCACGCGTCCGGTCGTACTGGGACGAGCTCGACACGGCCGGTCGGTTCCTGCTCAACAAGCTGATCGGCGGCGAGTTCAGGATCGGCGTCAGCAAGCTGCTCGTGCAGCGCGCGCTCGCCGAGAGCGCTGGCGTCGACGCCAAGCTCGTCGCCCAGCGCATGATGGGCTACACCGACAAGCGCGCGACGCCGAGCGCCGAGCGCTACGCGCAGCTCACCGCGTCGGGCGAAGCCGGTCCGCTCGAGCTCGGCCAGCCGTATCCGTTCTTTCTCGCCCACTCGCTCGAGCTGACCGAGAGCGAGCTCGCGACTCGGCTCGGCGAGCCCGCGGACTGGATCGTCGAGTGGAAGTACGACGGCATCCGTGCCCAGCTCGTCAAGCGCGCGCGCCAGGTCTGGATCTGGTCGCGCGGCGAAGAGCTCGTCACCGAACGCTTTCCCGAGATCGTCGAGCTCGTGCGTGCGCTGCCAGATGGCACCGTGCTCGACGGCGAGATCGTTGTCTGGAAGGACGGTCGCGTCGCGCCGTTCGC
>DASXXO010000011.1:0-4120 GCA_036503045.1 Caldimonas sp.
ATGCCGTAGATCGCGATGTACCAGATCGCGCGGATGCTCGAGACGACGCACTCGCGCACCGCATTGCCGGTCTGCATGACCCGGTTGGCGATCCGCCCGGCGAAGTCGTTCTGGAAGAACGGCCAGCTTTGGCGCACGACGTGCCAGTGGCTCTGCCAGCGGATCAGGCTGGTCGCGCCGGGAACGACCGCGTTGTTGCGGACAAGGCTGTCGGCGACGAGGGCGAGCGGCCGGCCGATCAGGACGAGCAGCGCCATCCCGACGAGCGCCGGCAGGGCGTCGTGGAACGCGGCGAGGCGATCGCTCGTCTGCATCAGGCCGACCAGACGACCGATGAAGACCGGAATCGAGGTATCGATCAGCGCCACCGCGAGGCCGGTGACGAACATCGCCGCGTAGAGGCCACGCGTCTGGCGCACGAAATGCCAGTAGAACGCGATCAGGCCTTGCGGCGGCGAAGCGCCGGGGACGCGTGTCGGGCGGATGCGTGATTCGAAGAAGGCGAACATACGAGAAGGCGAAAGGGCGGCTCAGGGTACCCGAAGACCGAGCGCGCAAAGGCGCGGCCGGGCGGTACGGTACCGCTTCGACTGCGGCGGTCGCCCCGCAGGGACGGGAGCAGCGGCGTGGTTTAGTCTTTGCTGCCATGGACGATGTCGTGGCCGCGCTCTACCGCCAGGAAAGCCGGCGCGTGTTCTCGACGCTGGTCCGCCTCCTCGGCAGCTTCGATCTGGCCGAGGACGCCTTGCACGACGCCTTCGTCGCCGCTGCGGAGCAATGGCCCGCGCGGGGCGTGCCGGCCAACCCGGTCGCGTGGCTCGTGTCGGCGGGGCGTTTTCGCGCCATCGACCGGATCCGGCGCGAGCGTCGCTTCGTCGCCTTCGACGACGCCGCCGAGCAGGTCGACGCGGTGGCCGACGACGCGCCCGGCTGGGAGGCACGCTGGGACGCGCGCGACGCGATCGAGGACGATCGCCTGCGTCTCGCCTTCACGTGCTGCCACCCCAGCCTTTCCGAGGAAGCGCGCATCGCGCTGACGCTGCGCGAGGTATGCGGCCTCACGACCGAGGCGATCGCCGGTGCGTTCCTGATCGCGACGCCGACGCTCGCCCAGCGGATCGTGCGCGCGAAGGCGAAGATCGCCGCGGCGCGCATCCCCTACGAGGTGCCGGGAGCGGCCGAGCGGCCCGCGCGGCTGGCAAGCGTGCTGCGGGTCGTCTACCTCGTGTTCACCGAAGGCCATGCGGCACACGCGGCCGGGCTCGCGGACGAGGCGATCCGGCTCGCGCGCCTGCTGCACGCGCTGCTGCCCGAGCCCGAGGTCACCGGCCTGCTCGCGCTGCTGCTCCTGCACGATGCACGCCGCGCCGCGCGCTCAACCCCCACAGGCGAGCTCGTGCCGCTCGAAACGCAGGACCGCGCGCGCTGGAATCGCGCCGCGATCGCGGAAGGCTGCGCGCTCGCGCAGAAAGCGCTGGCGCGGCCGGGCTTCGGCGCCTACGCGCTGCAGGCCGCGATCGCCGCCGTGCATGCGGAGGCGGCGAGCGCCGACGCGACCGACTGGCCGCAGATCGTCGGCTTGTACGACGCGCTGCTGCGCGTCGAGCCGAGCCCGGTGATCGCCCTCAATCGCGCGGTCGCGGTCGCGATGCGCGACGGCCCCGACGCCGGGCTGGCCCTGATCGAGCCGCTCCTCGAGACCCTGTCCGGCTACCACGCCGCGCCGGCGGCAGCGGCCGACCTGTGCCGCAGAGCCGGCCGCATCGACGAGGCGGCGGCACACTACCGGACGGCGATCGCGCTTGCGCGCCAGGAACCCGAGCGTCGGCTCCTGCAGCGGCGACTCGCCGATCTGCAGGCCTGAAGGAATTTTTCGGGCGGCCTGTCGAACGGCATCGATCCCGTTCGACTACTGGTGCCGGCCCATCGATTTCCATCCCCCACAACGCACGGAGAGACCCATGCCCACCACCCTGACTCCCTACCTCGGCTTCGACGGCACCACGCGCGAGGCCTTCGGTTTCTACGAGCAGGCGCTCGGCGCCAAGATCGAGACCATGATGCGGTTCGCCGACATGCCCGGACCGGCCGCGCCCGCGGAAGGCAGCGACGGCACGAGGCCGAGCGGCGACGCCATCATGCACGCGCGACTCGTCCTGCCCGGCGGCGCGCTGCTGTTCGCCGGCGACACACCGCCAGGCGCGACCTACGAGGGCAACAAGGGCGTGATGCTGGCCCTGCAGTACGACACCGTCGACGAGGCGCAGAGCGCGTTCCACGCCCTCGCGCAAGGCGGCAAGGTGACGATGCCGCTCGGGCCGACCTTCTGGGCCAAGACCTTCGGCATGCTCACCGACCGCTTCGGCGTGAGCTGGGCCGTGAACGGCGAGCCGATCGCGTTCCAGTGACGGTCGCTGCGACGACCACAAGGAGATCGACATGAGCACCGACCGTGACCTCGTCATCACGCGCGACCTTGCCGCGCCGCGCGAGAGTCTCTACCGCTGCTGGACCGAGCCGGCGCTGATCAAGCAGTGGTTCGCGCCCAAGCCCTGGACCACGACCCACGCCGAGACGGACGTGCGCCCCGGCGGCGCCAGCCTCGTCGTCATGCGCGGGCCGGACGGCCAGGAATTCCCCAACCCCGCCGTGTACCTCGAGGTGGTGCCGAACGAGCGCATCGTCGCGACCGACGCGTACGTCCGCGCCTGGGAGCCTTCGGCGAAGCCGTTCATGACGCTGATCCTGACCTTCGAGGACCTCGGCGGCGGCAGGACGCGCTACACCGCGCGCGCCAGGCACTGGAGCGAAGCCGATCGCGAGGCGCACGAGAAGATGGGCTTCACGGAAGGCTGGGGCAAGTGCACGAGCCAGCTCGCCGAGCTGGCAGCGACGCTGTGAAGTACCTCTGCCTGGTCTACCTGGATGCCGCGCACTGGTCGGCATGCACCGACGCCGAATGCGCCGACTACGTGGAGCAACTCGTCGCGGGCAAGCGTCTGCTCGCGGCCGAGCCACTGCACCCGACGCACACCGCGACCACGGTGCGCATGCGCGGCGGCGAGGTGACGCTTTTCGACGGCCCGTTCGCCGAGACGCGCGAGATGCTCGCCGGCTTCTACCTCGTCGATGCACGCGACCTGAACGAGGCGATCCAGCTCGCGGCGCGCATCCCGCCGGCGCGCCACGGCAGCATCGAGGTGCGGCCGGTGCGCGAGCTGCAGGTCGAAGAAGGCGCCTGACTCAGACGTCGAACCGGACGCCCTGCGCCAGCGGCAGCTCGCCCGAGTAGTTGATCGTGTTGGTGGCGCGGCGCATGTACGACTTCCAGGCGTCCGACCCCGATTCGCGGCCGCCCCCGGTTTCCTTCTCGCCGCCGAACGCGCCGCCGATCTCCGCGCCCGAAGTGCCGATGTTGACGTTGGCGATGCCACAGTCCGATCCCGACGCCGACAGGAACGCCTCGGTCTCGCGCAGGTCGTTGCTGAAGATTGAGGACGACAGGCCTTGCGGCACGGCGTTGTGCAGCGCGAGCGCGTCCTCGAATCGCTCGTAGCCCAGCACGTACAGGATCGGCGCGAAGGTTTCGTGGCACACCGTCACCGACTGCGCAGGCATTTCGACGATCGCCGGGCGCACGTAGTAGGCCGCAGGGAATTCCTGCTCCAGCACGCGCTCGCCGCCGAACACGCGCCCGCCTTCTTCGGCGGCAGCACCGAGCGCCGACTGCATCGCATCGAAAGCGGTCTCGTCGATCAGCGGTCCGACCAGATGGTTCGCGAGCGGATCGCCGATCCTGAGCTTGCCGTACGCCGCCTTCAGGCGCTGCACGAGCGCGTCGCGCACGCTGGCGTGCACGATCAGGCGCCGCGTGGTCGTGCAGCGCTGGCCTGCCGTGCCCACAGCGGCGAAGAGGATGGCGCGCACCACGAGGTCGAGATCGGCCGAAGGCGCGACGATCGCCGCGTTGTTGCCGCCCAGCTCGAGCAGCACGCGGCCGAAGCGCTGCGCCACGCGCGGGCCGACGGCGCGACCCATGCGCGTGCTGCCGGTCGCCGAGAGGAGCGCCACCTTTGGATGGTCGACGAGGGCTTCGCCTGCGTCGTGCCGGCCGAGAACG
>DASXXO010000012.1:0-5709 GCA_036503045.1 Caldimonas sp.
CGCCGGCGTGCAAACGGTAGGGATCGCTCGCGCTCGGCTCGAACGGCGGCGCCGGCGCAGCCTTGAAGGTGGGCGGCGCGCTGTAAGCCGGAGGCGGCGCGGCAGCGCTGCCGGCGGCAGTGGCGCCGGCCGCACCTGCGCCCGCGCCTGCAGCGGTGGAGTCGCGCTTGGTCGCCTGGCGCGCCTTCGCGCCGAGCTCGGCGGTGCGTCGCTTGGCATCGTCGAAGGTCGCGCGCAGCGCCTCCTCCGACGCGGTCAGGTCGAGGCCTTCGGTGACCCGGAGGTAGACGAGCGAGAGGCCGAGCAAGTAGACCTGGCCGACGAGCGACGCCGCAACGGCCCAGAGCAGCGCGCCGCCGATCGCGCCCGCGACCGCGTACCCGCCCTGCGACATCGTCATCAGGGATTCCATCCCCAGGCCGCCGAAGCCGACGATCGACATCGACATGCCGAGCGTCGGCACCAGCCCAGCGCCGAGGATGCCGAAGATGATGACCCCGATCGCGAACGAGAGAAAGCCGATCAGCACGAGCAGCAGGACCGCCTCGACGAGCCTGCTCCTGACGATCGCGAAAGTCTGTCCGAGCGCGCGCGTGATGCTCGCGCCCTGCCAGATCGCGGGCAGCGACAGGACCAGGCAAAGGAACAGGCCGACGATCGTGACTCCGGCGACCACCACCGAGAGCGGGAACACGACGATGAACAGGAGCGGGCCGAGGAACGGGATCTTGCAGACCAGCATCAGCAAGGCGAGCACGATGAAGACCGCGACCTCGACCGCGAAGAAGGCGAGCGCGAGGACGATCAGCTTGGGAATGCACATCAGTCCGTAGACCAGCGCATCGACCGTGCTGCGCGGCGAGATGCCGCGCGCATGGTCCATCTGCAGCAAACCGGCGGCGTTCAGCCCGGTACCGATCGCGACGACCCAGACGACCAGCGCCAGCAGCTCGGCGATGAAGCCGAGCGATCCCGTCATCGCGAGCAGCAGGCCGGACACGATGACGCCGACGAACGTGCAGCCCAGCATCGCGACGACGGCGCGCGCGTTGCGCAAGCCGTTGACCGCCTGCAGCAGGCTCGAGAACGCGTGGGCCGCAAGGCCTTCGCGCGTTTCGTCGGGCGCGATCTGGCTCAGCATAGGGATCTCCTCGGTGTCGGGTGCGCGCGCCGGGCGCGCGTCGATGTTCGGCTCAGTACTGCATGTTGCGACGCCGCTCGTCCTGTTCGCGCAACTGGCGGCAGATCGGCTCGTTGGCGTGCTCGGCGGAACCGCACTGGCGCGACTGGCAGACGGCCTCGGCGATCGTCCCGCGACCGGCGCAGATCTCGCGCACGCCGTGCGCCTGCGCGACCGGTTGCGGAGGAGGCGGTGCCGGCGCGGCGGCGCTCTGGCGCGTGCGTTGCGCTGCCTGCGCGTCCTGCTCGGCCTTCTGCGCCGCCGCCGCAGTCTGGTCGCGCTGATCGGCGGCCGCCTTCGCCTTCGCATCGCGCTCGGCCTTGTCGCGCGCTGCCTTGTCGCGTCGCTTCTCGGCGGCGAGGCGTTTCGCTTCTTCCTCGGGAGTCTCGCCTGGATTGGTCACCTGCGGCAACGGCGCCGCGGCCGCGGGCGGGGCACCCAGCGCGGACGTCGTCGTCGCGGTGGTGGCTGCCGTCGCGGTGGCAGGCGCCGGCTCGACCGCCGAAGCGCCCGCTGTCGGCGGCGCCGCCCCCGACGCGGTCGCGGGCTCGGCAATGACCGATGTCGTCGCCGGGGCCGCGCCCGGCGCGGGCACGGCGACGACGGGCGTCGTCACCGTGCCGACCGCAGGCGGCGCCGGATTCGATCCGCGCATGAAGATCCACGCGGCGACACCCGCGACCACCAGCAGCACGGCGAAGCCGCCGACCACGAGCGGGGCGCGGTTCGGAGCGGCGGGCGACGAGAACGGCGAAGCCGCGTCGCTCCTTTGCTGTTGCAGCAGCGCGATCTCGGCAGCGGGGTCGGGAATGTCCGGCGGCGGCTGCTCGCGGTCGCTCGGCGCGGGCGGATACGGCGCGACCGGCGCGAACGACGGATAGCTGATCGGTGGCGGGCTCGAGTAGGGCGCATCTGCGTCCGAGGCAGAGGTCGAACCCGTGCCCTCGCTCGCGGCGGCGAGGCTCATGCCGCAGTTGGCGCAGTAGCGAAGCCCCGGCTTGTTCTGGAAGCCGCATTCGCTGCACACGTTGGCGCCGTTCTCGGCGCCGCCGCGCACCCCGGGAATGGTTGCAAACGCGGTTCCGCAGGCGCGGCAGAACTGTGCTTCCTCCCTGTTTTCGGTTCCGCACACCGAGCAGAGCTTCGTCATCCTTTGGCCTCCGCGCCCCCTCTGATGGTCGAACGACGATACCTCGGTTTGTAGGCAGTCGCAATTTGGTGCGACCCGCTGTTCGCGATGGACAATGCGCAGCATTGCGCGCCCGAAGGAGCTTTGCCGTGCTGTACGCGATCCTGAAGGCGTTCCACCTGCTGGCCGTGATCGTCTGGGTCGGCGGAATGGCGTTCATGCTGTTCTGCCTGCGGCCGGCGGCGCGCGTGCTCGAGCCGCCGGCGCGCGTCGCGCTGATGCATGCGGCGATGCGCAGATTCATCGTCGTGGTCGTCGCCGCGGTGAGCGTGATCGTCGTCTGCGGCGTGGCGATGATCGCGATCGCGTGGTCCGCCGCCAGGCGCGCCGGCCTGGTGTTCAACATGCCGCTCGACTGGTACACGATGATCGCCGGCTTCTTCGTGATGCTGGTGGTCTTGATCCACATCCGCAACGTCCTGTTCCGGCGCCTCGACGCTGCCGTCCGCGAGCAGCGCTGGGCCGCCGGGGCAGCGGCGCTCGACGCGATCCGCTGGGAGGTGTCGGTCAACCTCGTCATCGGCACGCTCATCACGGTCTTCGTCCGCCTCGGCGGCACCGCGTAGCGGCTCGCCTCAGCGCGCGCCGGCCGCCGCGCGCGCGCGGCGGGCGGAATCGATCGCCTCGAGCGCAGCGTCGAGGCGAGATGGCCCGACGCCGCGGATCGTCGTGCTCGCGATCGCCCCGGATGCGAGCGCCGCACGCAGCAGCGCATCGACAGGTTCGCGGACGTGCGCGCCGTCGCGCTGCAGCCCGTCCGCCTGCCATGGCAGGTCGAGCGCAGTGACGAGCGTCAGGTCGACGCGGCGCTGCGCCGCCAGCGCGCTCTCGTACAGGCTCGTGTCGCCGAATACGAGATCGCTGTAGACCGCGATCATCAGCGCGGTCGTGTCGCTGACGACGACCGCGCCGTCGGCCGCGGCCGCGTCGATCCGCGCGGTCTGCGCCGCGGCGAGCCCGGCCTGCTCGTCGCGGCGCGGCGTCCGTGCATGCGTGTCGCAGAACTCGCGCAAGACCTCGCCGACCACCGTGACGCGCAGCCCGCGCGCGGCGAGCGTGGCGCCGAGGTCGCGCGCGAGCGTCGTTTTGCCGGTGCTTTCGGCGCCGAGCAGGGCGACGACGAAGGTAGCCGCGCTCATGGCGCCGCCGCCGGCGCCGCTGCCTTGCCCAGCCAGCTGCGCCAGCCGACCAACGCCATCGCGACGAACACGAGGTACAGGAGCACCGTCAGCCACAGCCCCTTGTACGCGAACAGCGCCGCGCCGACGACGTCGACGACGATCCAGGTCGGCCAGTTCTCCACGTACTTGCGACCGAGCAGCCATTGGCCGACGACGCTCGTCGCGGTCGGGAACGCGTCCCACCACGGCACGTCGGTGTCGGTGAGGCGGGACAGGAAAAGGGCGGTCGCCGGCCAGGCGATCGCGATCGCGACCAGCACCGACATCCGGCCGTTCGCACCGAGGCTGCGCACGCGCAGCGCCTGCCCCTTTTCGTCGGTGCCGCGCAGCCATTGCCACCAGCCCCACGCGGCGACCGCTGCGAAGAAGAGCTGCAGGCTCGCGTCGCCGTAGAGGCGGCTGTTCCAGAACAGCAGCAGGTAGAGCAGCGAGCTCGCGATGGCGAGCGGCCAGCCGATCACGTTGACGCGGATGTTGCAGACGACCATCGCGATCGACAGCACGAAGGCGACGACCTCGAGCCAGGTGACCGGCGCCCCCCAGACGACGAATGCGCCTGCGAGCAGCGGCGCGGCGGCCGCGAGCACGCCGTTCAACGCCGCGCGGGCGCCAGCTGCACGAAGATCTCGTCGGGCCTGACCATGCCGAGCTCGAAGCGCGCCTTCTCCTCGACCATCTCGAGCCCTTCCTTCAGGTCGCTCACCTCGGCGGTGAGCTGGTCGTTGCGAAGGCGCGCGAGATCGTTGGTCGACTTCTGGGCGGCGAGCTTCCTCTGCAGCTCGACCATGCGCGGCACGCCGCCCTTGCCGAACCAGAGCTCGGCATGGACGAGCACGAGCAGGGCAGCCAGGCCGAGCGTGATCCAGCGCATCGTGATCGCGTCGGCCGCGGCTGCGCCTAGTCCTGCGGCAGCTGCCGGAACGCGGCGCGCCCCGGATAGCTCGCGACGTCGCCGAGGTCCTCTTCGATGCGCAGCAGCTGGTTGTACTTGGCGATGCGGTCGGAGCGCGATAGCGAGCCGGTCTTGATCTGGCCGGCGTTGGTGCCGACCGCGATGTCGGCGATG
Source organism: Caldimonas sp. (assembly GCA_036503045.1). Taxonomy (GTDB): domain Bacteria; phylum Pseudomonadota; class Gammaproteobacteria; order Burkholderiales; family Burkholderiaceae_C; genus Schlegelella_A. The sequence continues at coordinate 4,617 of DASXXO010000012.1, forward strand.
GTCGAGTCCTCGGTCTCGCCCGAGCGGTGGCTGATGACCGAGGTCCAGCCGGCGCGCTTGGCCATCTCGATCGCGGCGAAGGTCTCGGTCAGCGTGCCGATCTGGTTGATCTTGATCAGGATCGAGTTGGCGACGTTGCGCCTGATCCCTTCCTTCAGGATCTTGGTGTTGGTGACGAACAGGTCGTCGCCGACGAGCTGCACCTTCGCGCCGAGGCGGTCGTTGAGCAGCTTCCAGCCGTCCCAGTCGCCTTCGGCCATGCCGTCCTCGATCGAGATGATCGGGTACTTGCCGACCCAGCCGGCGAGCATGTCGATCCATTCGGCCGGCGCGAGCGTCAGGCCTTCGCCCTCGAGCCGGTACTGGCCTTCCTTGTAGAACTCGCTCGCCGCGCAGTCGAGGCCGAGCGCGACCTGGGCGCCCGGCGTATAGCCCGCCTTCTCGATCGCCTCGACGATCAGCTGGATCGCGGCCTCGTGGCTGGCCACGCTCGGCGCGAAGCCGCCCTCGTCGCCGACCGCGGTGCTCATGCCGCGCGCGTCGATGATCTTCTTCAGCGCGTGGAACACCTCGGCCCCGTAGCGCAGCGCTTCGCGGAAGCTCGGCGCGCCGACCGGGATGATCATCAGCTCCTGCAGGTCGAGGTTGTTGTTGGCGTGCGCGCCGCCGTTGACGACGTTCATCATCGGTACCGGCATCTGCGTCGCGCTCGTCCCGCCGAAGTAGCGGTACAGCGGCAGCCCGCTCTCCTCGGCGGCGGCGCGCGCGACCGCCATGCTGACGGCGAGCGTCGCGTTGGCCCCGAGCCTGCTCTTGTTCTCGGTCCCGTCGAGGTCGATCAGCGTGCGGTCGAGAAACGCCTGCTCGCTCGAGTCGAGGCCGAGCACCGCCTCGCTGATCTCGGTGTTGACGTGCTCGATCGCGCGCAGCACGCCCTTGCCGCCGTAGCGCGCGGCGTCGCCGTCGCGCAGCTCGATCGCTTCGCGCGAGCCGGTCGATGCCCCCGAGGGCACTGCGGCGCGGCCCATGGTCCCGGATTCGAGCAGAACATCGCATTCGACCGTGGGATTGCCACGGCTGTCGAGGATCTCGC
>DASXXO010000013.1:0-5372 GCA_036503045.1 Caldimonas sp.
GGCTTGTCTTCACGCCACCGATCATCGCCTCGAGGGCGCGCGCCGCTGCGGCCTTCGAGATGTCGGCCTGCCTGGCGATGTGCTCGATCAGTTCGGATTTGTTCACAAATGGTTCCCCCTCAGGAAGCTGTCTCACAAGGAATTCGGTGGTGCGGCGCGCAACGGCAGGTGCTCGTCGTGGCAAAACGATTACAGCGTTGCGAATCTTCAGTGTCAAGGAGGATTGCCGCATCAATTTTCCTGACGGGCGGCGAAATCTCTTCGTCGCGTGTGCAAATCCGCGCTTGACAGCGCCGCTAGCGCGATGCAGCGCGCGCCGAAACGAGCGCATCGGCGACGGCTTTGCCGAGGTCCGATGTCGACGCCGTGCCGCCGAGGTCGCGCGTCTTCGGGCCGCCGCCGCCCGGGTCGAGCACGGTCTCGATCGCCGCGATGATCGCGTCGTGCGCGTCGCGATGGCCGAGGAAATCGAGCATCAGCGCGCCCGACCAGATCTGGCCGATCGGATTGGCGATGCCGCGCCCGGCGATGTCGGGCGCCGAGCCGTGCACCGGCTCGAACAGCGACGGATGCGCGCGCGTCGGATTGATGTTCGCCGACGGGGCGATGCCGATCGTCCCGGCGCACGCCGGCCCGAGGTCGCTCAGGATATCGCCGAACAGGTTGCTCGCCACGACGGTGTCGAACACCTGCGGCCGCTGCACGAAATGCGCAGCGAGGATATCGATGTGGTAGCGGTCGACGCGCACGCCGGGGAAGCGCTCGGACATCGCCTGCACCCGCTCATCCCAGTACGGCATCGTGATCGCGATGCCGTTCGACTTGGTCGCCGAGGTGAGGTGCTTCTTCGGCCGCGACTGCGCGAGCTCGAACGCGTACTTGAGCACCCGGTCGATGCCGATCCGCGACATCACGGTCTCCTGCACCACCACCTCGCGCTCGGTGCCCTCGAACATGCGACCGCCGATGCTCGAGTACTCGCCCTCGGTGTTCTCGCGCACGATCATCATGTCGATGTCGCCCGGCGAGAGGCCCGCGAGCGGCGAGCGGACGCCCGGCATGAGGCGCGCCGGCCGCAGGTTGGCGAAGAGGTCGAACTCGCGCCGGAACTTGATGAGCGAGCCCCAGAGCGACACGTGGTCGGGGATCTTCTCGGGCCAGCCGACGGCGCCGAAGAAGATCGCCTCGTGTCCGCCGATCCGCTCCTTCCAGTCATCGGGCATCATGCTGCCGTGGCGCTCGTACCAGGCCCACGACGCGAAGTCGAAGTGGTCGAACGCGAGCGCGATGTCGAACCGGCTCGCCGCCGCCTCGAGCACGCGCAGCCCTTCGGGAATCACCTCCGGGCCGATGCCGTCGCCGGCGATGACCGCGATGCGATGCGTCTTCTTCATGTCGCTCTCTCCATGGAACCCCTGGAATTCTCGGCGGCGGGCCGGACGACCAGCGCCACGCCGACGACGGTCAGCGCCACCCCCGCGATCATGAGGGCGGTGAGCGATTCGCCGAACATTGCCCACGCCATCATTGCGGTGCACGGCGGCACCAGGTAGAGCAGGCTGGTCACGGCGGTCGCCTCGCCGCGCTGGATCAGGAGATAGAGCAGCGAGCTGCCGCCGAGCGTGAGGACACCGACCGACCACGCCATCGCCGCGATCAGGTTCCAGTGCCAGTCCATTGGCTCGGGCTCGAGCAGCGCGATCGGCAAGCAGACGACGAAGGCGGCGAGCATCTGCACGGCGCTCGCCGTGCGCACATCGCACGGCGCGACGAAGCGCTTCTGGTAGAGCGTTCCGGTCGTGATGCTGAGGAGCGCGGTCGTCGCGAGCGCGAGGTTGGCGGCCGTGACCTCGCCGCCGAGCTTGCGCCAGACGACGAGCGCGATGCCGGCGAAGCCGAGCACGAGTCCGAGCCATTGGCGTCGCGACACCGCGCCTGCGCCGCGCGACTTCGCTGTCCGCGTCAGCCAGAGCGCGGTCAGCACCGGCTGCAGGCCGACGATGAGCGCCGAAGTGCCGGCGCCGAGCCCGAGCTTGACCGCCGCCCAGACGCCGCCGAGATAGCCCGCCTGCATCAGCACGCCGGTGACCGCGAGGTGCAGCCACTGCGTCCGGTCGCGCGGCCAAGCCGCGCCGGCGAGTGCGATCCAGATCGCGAAGCAGATCGCCGAGAGCACGAAGCGCACCGAGAGGAAGCTGAACGGCGGTGCATGCGGCATCGCCAGCCTGGCGACGACGAAGCCGGTCGACCAGATCAGCACGAACAGCCACGGCATCGCCCGCACGACGCTGTTGTCAGCGGACACGGGCGCGGATTTCCGGCAATGCCTTCTGCAGGTAATAGACCATCGACCAGATCGTCAGCACCGCCGAGACGACGATGAGCACGGTGCCCCAGAGCTGGGTGTCGATCAGCCGGAACAGCACGCCGTGGTAGAGCAGGAACGGGATCGCGATCATCTGCACCACCGTCTTCACCTTGCCGAGCATGTGGACGGCGACGCTGCGCGACGCGCCGATCTGCGCCATCCATTCGCGCAATGCCGAGATCGCGATTTCGCGCCCGATGATGACGAGGGCGATGAACGCGTGCAGCCGGCCGAGGTGGACGAGCACGAGCAGCGCCGCGGTGACGAGGAACTTGTCGGCGACCGGGTCGAGGAAGGCACCGAAGGAAGACGTCATGCGGAGCTTCCTCGCGAGATAGCCGTCCGCCCAGTCGGTGAGCGCGAACAGGATGAAGAGCGCGGTGCCGACGATGTTCTGCGTCTGCGGCGCTAGGTCCGTGTAGTACACGCCGACGACGAGGGGGATCGCAACGATGCGCGCCCACGTGAAGAGCGTCGGCAGGTTGAAGAACATCGCCCGGATTGTGCCGAAGAGGACCGCGGCGCTCGGTCCGGCGCCCCGGCCTGCCAGGTTTCGATCAGGGCTCGAGCGTGCGCGGCTTGAACTTGCGCGAATCGTCGAAAAGGAAGGTCTCGACGAACTTCCATGGCCTCGGCAGGCGCGAGACGTCGCCGAACGGCGCCGCCCGGCGCACCGCAGCGACGGCGATCGGCAGAGTCTCCTTGGCCTGGCGCGGCTCGCGCAGGACCTCGATGCGCCGGATGCTGCCGTCGCCGTTGAGCTCGATCTCGAGCACCGGAATCGCGAGCAAGGGATCGGGCACCGGGCCGGTGTAGGTGACGTCGGGGTTGGCGGCGACGATCCGCTCGGCAGCCTGCTGGCGCACCTCGGTCCAGTTGCGAGCGCTGCGCGGCGCCGGTAGGGCGTGGCCGCCAGGCCCTGCTGCGACGGCTGCGACAGAGCCAGGCGCAGCGTCTCCCGGCGCGCGATTCGACGATGAGGTCGAGCAAGCCGCGACCACCAGCGCGACCACGCCGGTCGCGGTCGCCCGGCCGACGCGTTCGGCCATGCAAAACTTCTCAATGGAGTGCACGGTAGATCTCCTCTGCAAGGTCGCGCGAGATCCCGTCGACCGTCTGCAAGTCCTCGACGCTCGCTGCGCCGACGCCGCGCGCGCCGCCGAAGCGCTGCAACAGCTTGGCGCGCTTCTTCGGCCCGACGCCCGGAATCTCCTCCAGCGAGCTCGCGCCGGTGCGCACGCTCGCGCGCCGCGCCCGCATGCCGGTGATCGCGAACCGGTGTGCCTCGTCGCGGATCTGCGCGACCAGCATCAGCGCCGCCGATTCGCGGCCGAGCGCGATCTTGGGCCTCCCGTCGGCGAAGACGAGCTCCTCGAGCCCGACCTTGCGCGCCTCGCCCTTCTCGACGCCGACGATGCGCGAGGGCTCGATGCCGAGCTCCTCGAACACCTCGCGCGCCACGTTGACCTGGCCGCGGCCGCCGTCGATCAGGACGAGGTCCGGCAGCCTGCCCTGCCCCTGCGCAGCGGCCTCGACCAGCTTGGCGTAGCGGCGCACCAGCACCTGGCGCATCGCGCCGTAGTCGTCGCCAGGCGTGACGCCGACGATGTTGTAGCGCCGGTACTGCGCGCTCTGCATCTTGTGCCCTTCGAAGACGACGCACGACGCCTGCGTCGCCTCGCCCGCCGTGTGGCTGACGTCGAAGCACTCGATCCGAAACGCGTGCAGGTCCTCGACCGCGAGGTCGAGCGCATCGACCAGGGAGCGCGTGCGCGCCTGCTGCGAACCCTCCTCGGCGAGCAGCTGCGCCAGGCGGAGCGCCGCGCCCTGGATGCACATGTCGAGCCAGGCGCGGCGCGGCTCGCGCGGCTGGTGCTGGACCGTCGCGCGCACGCCGCTGCGCACCGCGAGCGTCTCGATCAGCGCCTTGTCGACCGGGTGGCTGACGACGAGCAGCGGCGGCATGCCGCCCTCGAGGTAGTGCTGGGCGACGAACGCCTCGAGCACGCGCACCTCGGGCGACTTCGGCGCCTCGGCACGCCCGGCCTCGCCTTCCTCGCCGCTCTCGCCGGCGCTCTCGGACGCGACGTCGATCGCGTTGTCGACGTGCTTCGGGAAGTACGGCCGGTCGCCGAGATGGCGGCCACCGCGCACCATCGCCAGGTTGACGCACGCGCGCCCGCCCTCGACCTTGACCGCGAGCACGTCGGTATCGACCGCGCGCGCGCCGGTGTTGTCCTCGACCGCCTGCTGGTGCAGGACGCGCGCGAGCGAGCCGATCCGGTCGCGCAACTCGGCGGCCTTCTCGAACTCGAGCGCCTCGGCGCGCGCCGTCATCTGCGCCTGCAGCGAGTCGATCAGCTCCTGCTGCTCGCCTTGCAGGAAGCGTTCGGCATTGGCGACGTCCTGGCCGTAGTCGTCGGGCGAGATGTAGCCGACGCAAGGGCCCGAGCAGCGCTTGATCTGGTAGAGCAGGCACGGCCGCGTCCGGTTCGCGAACACGGTGTCCTCGCAGGTGCGCAGGTGGAACACCTTCTGCAGCAGCTGGATCGAGTCCTTAACCGCCCATGCGGTCGGAAACGGGCCGAAGTAACGATGCTTCTGGTCGACCGCACCGCGGTAGTACGCGACCCGCGGAAAGCGGTGCGACTCGATCTTCAGGTACGGGTAGCTCTTGTCGTCGACGAAGCGGATGTTGAAGCGCGGCGCCAGCGTCTTGATGAGGTTGTTCTCGAGCAGCAGCGCCTCGGCGCGCGCCGTCATCTGCGCCTGCAGCGAATCGATCAGCTCCTGCTGCTCGCCTTGCAGGAAACGCTCGGCGTTGCCGACGTCCTGGCCGTAGTCCTCGGGCGAGATGTAGCCGACGCACGGGCCCGAGCAGCGCTTGATCTGGTAGAGCAGACAAGGCCGCGTCCGGTTTGCGAACACGGTGTCTTCGCAGGTGCGGAGGTGGAACACCTTCTGCAGCAGCTGGATCGAGTCCTTAACCGCCCATGCGGTCGGA
>DASXXO010000014.1:0-12313 GCA_036503045.1 Caldimonas sp.
CGGCTCGCCGGCCATCGCCTCGAGCTCGACGACCGAGCCCTGCGCGAGCTGCAGGATGTTCTTGATCGGGATCCGCGTCCGGCCGAGCTCGACGGTGAGCTGGACCGGGATGTCGAGGATCATGTTGATGTCGTTGCCCGCGGTCGATCCGGTGGTCGGCGCGAAGTTGGCGAACGACGCCGGCGAGACCTGGTCGGCTGCCGCGTGCAGCTCGGTCGCGGTCTCGGCGCGGCCGTCGACGCCTTCCCAGTCGGCGGCGGCGGGATCGTTCGGCATCGCGCCGGTCGGGTTGTCAGTGGACATCGTGTTCTCCGAGCCAGCCGTCGCGTGAGCCGGCGAGCAGTTGATCGACCTTGAGCGCGTACTTCCCGTTCGAGGTTCCGTAGTGGCAGTCGAGCACCGGAACGCCGGCGACCTTGGCCTGGATCGCCTGGCGCAAGTCGAGCTCGATGAAGTCGCCCGCCTTCAGCGCGAGCAGCTGCTCGACCGTCGCCGGCGCCTGCGCGAGCTCGGCGACGAGCTCGACCTCGGCCGACTGGATCTGCTGCGTCATCAGCTTGACCCAGCGCCGGTCGGGCGCGTTCGAGCTGCCGTGCATCGTCGAGTAGAGGACGTCGCGGATCGGCTCGAGCGTGGCGTAGGGAATGCAGAAGTGGATCGTCCCGCTCGCCTCGCCGATCTCGAGCACGAACGAGGTCGAGACGACGATCTCGGCCGGCTGGGCGACGTTGGCGAACTGCGGCTGCATCTCGGCGCGCTGGTACTCGAGCTCGAGCGGGTAGATGCCGTCCCAGGCGCGCTTGTAGTCGGCCATGACGACGTCGCACAGGCGCCGGATCACGCGCTGCTCGGTGGCGGAGAAGTCGCGCCCCTCGATCCGCGTCGGGTACTTGCCGGCGCCGCCGAAGAGGGCGTCGATCACGGCGAAGACGAGCGGCGGATCGCAGACGACCAGGCCGAGGCCGCGCAGCGGCTTCACGGAGACGATATTGAAGTTGGTCGGCGAGGCGATCTCGCGCAGGAAGGCGCTGAACTTGTGGACGTGCATCGGCCCGATCGACACCTCGGGGCTCTTGCGGATGAAGCCGAAGATCCCCGTGCGGATGTTCTTTGCGAAGCGCTCGTTGATGATCTCGAGCGCCGGCATGCGCTCGCGCACCATGCGCTCCTGGTTCACCAGGTCGTAGCTGCGCACCCCGCCTTCGGCCGCCGGCTCGGCGTCGAGCGCGTCGCCTTCGCCGGCGATGCCTTGCAGCAGCGCGTCGACTTCGTCCTGGGTCAGGATCTGGTCGGTCATTGGATGATGAAGCTCGAGAAGTGGACGTGCACGATCGGGTTGCGCATGTCGGCGCGGCGGCGCTGCGCTTTCGGCTTCGCTGCCGACGCGCTTTCGGAGGTGCTCGCTGCGGCTGCGCCGCTCGCTGCCGGCGCGGCACTGGTTGCGTGCTCGGCCGGCGCCGGCGTGATCGGCTCGGGCGCGGCGAGCTCGATTCCCATCGGCCGCACCGCCTCGCGCATGATCTCCTGCGCGAGCTGCTCCTTGCCTTCGCGGCTCAGCAACTCATTCGAGGTCTTGTTGGCGAGGATCAGCAGGATGGCGTTGCGGATCGCCGGCATGTAGGCCTTGATCTGCTCGCCCGACATGTTGCTGTCCAGCTCGAGCGTGATGCCGATCTGCGCGTAGCGGTCGGCCTCGCGATCGGCGAGGTTGACGATGAACGGATCGAGGGGGAGGTAAATCGTCACGCCCTTCGGATCGATGTGCGCGGGACTCGACTGCTCGGCGACAGCTTCGTCCTCGCCGGCGGCGGCCAGCATTTGCGCGCTCCGCTGCTTCAGGAAGACGACCACCCCGGCGGCGAGCACGAGCGCGAGCACGAGGGCGCCCAGGACGATGAGCTTTGTCCTCGGGCGCCGGATTGGCGCGGCGTCGGCGGCCGGCTCGGCCATCACAGCAGACATCGAAGCTCCTTCAGACCCTGGCACCCGACGCCCGAGCGTGCGCGGGATTGCGCAGCCGTCCAGTGTTCGGGGAAATTATCGAAACCGGCCCCCTCCGCGAAGCGGCGATAAGCGAGGCTTTTGTCGGCCAGACGACGAAGCCGCGTCAGGCGTAGAGGTCGATTCCGCCGAGGGCGACACGTCGAGCGCTGCGCGCCGCGGTGGCGCTCGGCACGGGCGCGGCGACCACATCGATCGCGCGTCGCGTGTCCGCGGCGGCGGCACGTTCGTCGCCAGCGCGGCCTCCAGCGTGTTGTGACACGCCACCGCCAGCGAGCGTCAGTCCGGCGTCGCGCAGCGCGCTCGCCAGCTCGGGAAGCCCGCGCTCGATCGCCTGGCGCGTCGCTGCGAGATCGGCACCGAAGTCGACGCGCGCAGCGGTGCCGTCGACCTCGATGCGGATCGACACCGGCCCGGTCTCGGCGGGGTTGAGATGGAGCTCGGCGTGCTGCACGCCGTCGTGCACGAGCACGCTGACCTTCACGCCGAGCGCAGCGGCGAAATCGGCTGCGTCGATCGGCGTCGGCAGCGTCAGCACGGTCGGCACGGTCGGCACGGTCGGCAGCGCCAGCGGCTCGGCCGGGCGCGCAAACGCTCCGATCGCGCCCGCCGCAGCGAGGCCGTCGAACGTGCCGTCGCGGTGCGGCTCCGTCGCGCGTACCCCGCCGACATGCTCGGCAGCGCCGAGCGCAATGCGGAACGTGGGATCGGCTGCGGCGGCGCTGACCTGCATGCGGCTCGTCTCGAGCGGTTGCGACGCACGAGCGACATCGACTGCCGCCTCGCCACGCGGGTGGTCGGGAGCGCGCGGCGCAAGCGCGCCGCGCGTCGCATCCGCAGCGCGGTTGGCGTCGGTCGGGATCTCGCCATCGGGCTCGCCTTCGATGGGACGGCTCGGGCGACCATCGACGCCGGTCGCGCATACGCTGGCGTCGGCAACGGGTTGTGCGGGCGCGGTGCTGGGCTCGGCCGCGCCGCTCGCCGCCGGTGCGGCGGCGTCGGCGCTCTTGGGATCGACGCGATCGACGTCCTGGCGCGCGTCGGCTTCATGGGCGTGCGACGTGTTCTCGACCACGGCCGTGTCGGTCGCGCCTTTGGCGATCGGCGCTCGTGCCCTGGCCGGCCCGTTGCGCAGACCCTTCGAAGCGCCCGCGCCTTCCGTCGGCGCAGGGGATTCCTTCGCGTCGGCTTCGTCGCCATGGGGCGAAGGGGCGGTCGGCGCCGCCGGTGGCGCCGGCGACGGATGGGGTGCGGCGTCGGCGCGACGCTGGCGCAGCAGCTCGGCGAAGCGCTGCGGCGCGGCGGGATCATGCTCGGCCGGCCGGTCCGGCGCGCTCGGCGTCGCGACGGCGACGATGGCCGGCACCGGGCTCGTCGTCGCGGCGTTGCCGCGCAGGCTCGTGTTCGCGACCATGCTCAGCGGGCCGTCGGCTGGCCCGGCGCGGTGAGGCGGTTCCACGCCACGCGCACGGCGCGGTCGTCGTGCTCCTTCTGCTCGAGCCGCGCCGTGGCGATCTCGCTCTCGTGCAGGCGCCGCTCGACCAGCTTCTTGAGCGCGGCGGAGCGCAGCTCGTGACCGCGCACGATCGCCTCGGCGCGCTCGGCCTGCGTCGCCGCATGGACGGCGAGCCGCTCCTGCTGCTCCACCGCCTGCGTCAGGCGCTGCATGAATCCCTGGTAGCAGCGGACCAGCTCGATCTTGCCTTCGCGGCAGAACTCAGCCTTCCAGCGTTGCTCGTATTCCTGCCGATAGCGGACGAGCTGCTCGGCCTGCGCCGTGGCGGCGCGCTTCGCGGTCTCGGCCTTGAGCTGCTCGGCGAGCGCCTCGTAGCGCTGGCGCTCGGCTTGCGCGAGGAGGAGGGCGAGCGACTTCAGATCTTTGTGCATGACGGCTCTCGGAAGGATCGGCTCAGGATGCGAGCACTGCGTAGAGGAACGCGAGGCTGTCGTCGAGGCGCGCCTGCTCGGCCATGTTCTGCTGCAGGAGGCGCGACATCGCCTCGTGCAGGCGAACGGCGACGTCGAGCTCGGCGTCGTGGCCCGGCACGTAGGCGCCGAGCTGGATCAGGTCGCGCGCCTTCTGGTGGCGCGCGTGCAGCTGGCGAAAGCGCCGCGCGGCCTCGAGGTGCTCGCTCGTGGCGACGTTGGTCATCACGCGCGAGACCGAGCGCTCGATGTCGATCGCCGGGTAGTGTCCGGCCTCGGCGAGCTCGCGCGAGAGGACGATGTGGCCGTCGAGGATGCCGCGCGCGGCGTCGGCGATCGGATCGTTCGGGTCGTCGCCCTCGGAGAGCACGGTGTAGAAGGCGGTGATCGAGCCGCCGCCGCTGCCGTCGGCATCGCGCGGCCTGCCGTTGCCGCTCCGCTCGACGAGCTGCGGCAGCTTGGCAAAGCAGCTCGGCGGATAGCCCTTGGTGGCGGGCGGCTCGCCGATCGCGAGCGCGATCTCACGCTGCGCCATCGCATAACGCGTCAGCGAGTCCATCAGCAGCAGCACGTTCTTGCCGCGGTCGCGGAAGTGCTCGGCGATCACGGTCGCGTAGTTGGCGCCTTGCATGCGAACGAGCGGCGGCGCGTCGGCGGGAGCGGCGACGACGACCGAGCGGCGGATGCCTTCCCCGCCGAGGATGTCCTCGATGAACTCCTTGACCTCTCGGCCGCGCTCGCCGATCAGGCCGACGACGATCACGTCGGCGGCCGTGTAGCGCGCCATCATGCCGAGCAGGACGCTTTTTCCCACGCCGGTCCCCGCGAACAGGCCGATGCGCTGGCCGCGGCCGACAGTGAGCATCGCGTTGATCGCGCGCACGCCCGTGTCGAGCGGCGTGCGCACCGGATCGCGGTCCATGGCGTTGATCGGCCGGCGCGCGACGGGCTCGTCGTGGACCAGTGCGAGCGGGCCCTTGCGGTCCATCGGCTGGCCCTGCGAATCGACGACGCGCCCGAGCAGGCCGTCGCCGACCGGCAGGTGCAGCGTGCGGTCGACGGTGCGCCGCCACGGGTGGCGCGCGGTGCCGAGCTTCATCGGCCGGATCGGCGAAGGGCGGGGCACGACGAGCGCGCCGCTCGCAAGGCCGTGGACGTCGCCGGTCGGCATCAGGTAGGCGCGGTCGCCGGAGAAACCGACCACCTCGGCCACGACCGGCGGCGTCGCGTCGACCGCGAGGCCGTCCTGGTGGATCTCGCACACCGATCCGACCGGGACGCGGATTCCGGCCGCTTCGAGCACGAGGCCGGTGACGCGGACGAGACGGCCCTGGGTCTCGAGCGGCAACGCTTCGCCGGTCGCCGTCTGCAGATCAGCGAGATAGCGGCGCCACTTGGCGGTGACGGTCGGAGCGCCGCTGTCAGGCATCGTCGCCATCCTTCGCTTCGCTCGGGACGATCGACGAAGGGGCGGGTGCAACCTCGTTCCACGGCAGCTCGCTGCCGAGCGCGGCGACGGCGCGCCGCCAGCGCTCGCCGATGGTCGCGTCGACCAGGCCGATGTCGGATTCGATTCGGCAGCCGCCGCGCGCGACCTGTGGGTCGGAGACGACGCGTGCGCCGCGCGCGGCGATCGCGTCGGCCGAGTGGCCGGCGATGACCGCATGGTCGTCGGGATGGACGCGCAGCACGATGTGGCGCGCGCTCAGCAGCAGCGCGTCGATCGCCTGCTCGGCGACGGTCGCGACGCACTCGGGCCGCTGCGCCAATTCGCTCCTCAGCACCTGGCGCGCCAGCGCGGTCGCGGTCGCGGCGAGCGAGCGCGCCATCTCCTGCTGGAGGGCGTCGAGCTGCTCGCCGACCGAGCGGACCAGCGCGCCGATCTGCGCCGTCGTCTGCGCGGCGAAGCTCTGCTTGAATCCTTCGAGCGCGACCAGTCCGTCGCGGTAGCCGTCCTGGTAGCCGGACTGGCGCGCCGCGCGCAGCTGCTGGGCGTGCTGCTCGGCCGGGTCGACCGGGGCTTCGGCCTCGCGCGGAGCGCTGCCGGCGCGCAAGCCGGAGACGTCGCCGAACGACCACGACGCGAACGAGCTCAGCTCCTCGCGCGGGATGAAGCGCGAATAGACGTCGCGCTGGGTCGCGCGCGCGCCTTCGCTCGGCGGTGGGACGGGTCGCGGCTTGCTGGCGCTCATGGGACGCATGGCCCCGCCTTAGAGGAAGTCATCGCCGCTGCCGCCGCCGATCACGAGCTGGCCTTCCTCGGCGAGGCGGCGAACGATCTTGAGCAGCTCCTTCTGCTCGGCCTCGACCTCGGCGACGCGCACCGGGCCGCGCGCGTCGAGCTCTTCCTTGAGCGTCTCGGCGGCGCGCGTCGACATGTTCTTCAGCATGCGGTCGCGCAGCTCGGGCTTGGCGCCCTTGAGCGCGACGACGAGCGCCTCCGACTGCACTTCCTTCAGCAGCGCCTGGATGCCGCGGTCGTCGACGCGCATCAGGTCGTCGAAGGTGAAGAGGCTGTCGAGGATCCGCTGCGCGAGCTCGTTGTCGGTCTCGCGGATGTAGTCGATCGCCGCGGTCTCGATCGTCGTGCCGAGCAGGTTGATCATCCCGGCCGCCGCCTTCACGCCACCGAGCGGCGCCATGCGCGCCTGCTCGCCGCCGGCGACCATCCGGCCCATCACGTCGCTCAGGTCCTTGAGCGCCGAAGGCTGGATGCCGTCGAGCGTCGCGATGCGCACGATCACCTCGTTGCGCTGGCGCTCGGAGAAGGTCTTCAGTACCGCCGCCGCCTGCTCGCCGTCGAGATGGACGAGCACCGCGGCGACAATCTGCGGATGCTCGTGGCGCATCATCTCGCCGATCGACGCCGCGTCCATCCACTTCAGCCCTTCGATTCCCGAGACGTCGCCGTTCTGCAGGATGCGGTCGATCAGCAGGTTTGCCTTGTCCTCGTCGAGCGCCTTCTTCAGCACGTTCTTGACATAGCTGCCGGTGTCGGCGACGAGGTTGCTGCGGCTCGCGGCCGTGCTCGCGAACTTGGCAAGCACCTTGTCGAGCCGCTCCTTCGGCACCGAGGTCATGCGCGCGATCGTCTCGCCGAGACTTTGCACCTCGCGCGGCGAAAGATGGCGGAACACCGCCGCGGCCTCCTCCTCGCCGAGCGACATCAGGAGGATGGCCGCGTCTTCGAGGCCTGCTTCGTCGAGCGCCATGGGTTCGCTGCCTGTCCTTCGTCGTTTCGTTCGTCGGTCGGGCGCTCAGGCGGCTTCGCCGCCGCCGACCCAGCCCCGGACGATCCCGGCGACCGCCGCCGGGTTGTCCTTGGCGAGCGCCTTCGCGCCTTCGATCTGGCGCTGCACCGTCGGCGCGGCGAGCGCCGGCGGGTACGGCGGCTGATCGTCGACCATGGCGTCGAGCCGCGTGCCGGGGCGCGACAGCTGCGCCGGCCGCGCCACGAGCGCGGTCTTCACCGCCGGCCGCACGAGGCCGAAGAAGACGAGCACCGCGACGATCGCGAGCCCGGCCGGCAGCGCGGCGACGCGCACGATGTCGATCAGGTCGGGACTCTTCCAGAACGACGACGTCTCGGTGGTTGCGCTCGGCTCGACCTTGAACGGCGCGTTGACGACCTTGACCGAGTCGCCGCGTCCCTGGTTGAAGCCGATCGACTCGCGCACGAGCGCCGTGATCTTCTCGATCTCGTCGGCGGCGAGCGGCACCTGCGTCGTCCTGCCCTTGGCGTCGGTGACGCTGCGGTTGTTGACCACCACCGCGGCGTTCAGCCGCTTGACGTTACCGGTCGCGCTCTTGACGACGCGCACGGTCTTGTCGACCTCGTAGTTCGTCACCGCCTCGCGCCGGCCGCCGCTGCCGCCGCTCGCGATTCCGGCCACCGCCGCGTGCAGCGGCTGCGACGCGCCGGTGAGCGGCGCTGTCGCTGCGATCGGCGGCTGGTTCGACGCCGCGCCCGGAACGCCGCTCGCGAGCGCGCTGCCGGCGGCGCCGCCTTGCTCGGTCGTCTGCTGGCTGCGGATCGAGACGCTCGCGTCGGCGCCCTGGTTCGGGTTGAATTCCTCGGAGGTCGCCTCGGTCTGCGAGAAGTCGATCTCGGCGGTGACGCTCGCGCGCAAGTTGTCGTGGCCGACGATCGGCTCGACCAGCTCGAGGATGCGCTTGGTGTAGCCGGCCTCGATCTGGTTGACGTACTGGAGCTGCTGCGCGTCGAGCCCCGCGCCCGTCGCGCCTTCGGCGCCGCCGGTGAGGAGCGCGCCGCTCTGGTCGAGCACGCTCACTGCCTTGGGGCTCATCTCGGGGACGCTCGACGAGACGAGGTGGACGATGCCGGCGATCTGCGCGGGATCGAGCGTGCGGCCGGGATGCAGGGTCAGCAGCACCGACGCGCTCGGCTTCTGCTGCTCGCGAAAGAATCCGTTCTGGTTCGGCAACGCGAGGTGGACGCGCGCCGCCTGCACCGCGGCGAGCGACGAGATCGAGCGCGTCAGCTCGCCCTCGAGGCCGCGCTGGAACGTGAGGCGCTCCTGGAACTGGGTCTGGCCGAAACGGGCGTTATCCATCAGCTCGAAGCCCGAGACCGCGCCCTTCGGCAAGCCCGCGGTCGCCATCTTCAGGCGCAGGTCGTGCACCTGCGCGCCGGGAACGAGGATCGCCGCGCCGCCTTCCGACATCCGGTACGGCACGTTCATCTGCGAGAGCTGGGCGATCACCGCGCCGCCGTCCTTGTCGGACAGGTTTGCGTAGAGCACCTTGTAGTCGCCGTGCGCGCTCCACGCCGTCATCGCGAAGACGACGCCGGCGAGGGCGGCGATCCCGATCAGCGCGCTGACCTTGCTGCGCAGCGGCATCGCCTGCAAGCGGGCGCCGAAGGTGGCAGGGACGACGGGCGTTGCGTGGGGGGAAAGGGCGACGGCGTTGTCCATGAAGATTCGCGTGGCAGCCGCGGCGAAAGGGCCGTCGGGTCAGGAGCCATTATTCGAATCGCCCCCGCGCCGGATGGGCGAAACAGGCCGGCAATGCGGCGTCAGTTCGCGCCGATGCTCGTCCGCTGCGTGCCTACCATGGCGGCCACTGGAGCAAGGCCCATGAACGTCACCCTGAAGCCTTTCGACTTCGCCCAGGCCGTCGCCCGCGCCGGCCTCGGCACCGACGGCGTGCCGCTCGCCAAAGGCGGCGCGGTCGCCGAGACGGGCTTCCAGAAAGCGCTCGGCCAGGCGCTCGATTCCGTGAACAAGTCACAGAACGACGCGGTCCGACTGCAACGCGAAGTGGCCCTCGACAACCCGACCGTGAGCCTCGAGCAGACGATGGTCGCGATGCAGAAGGCGCAGATCGGCTTCGCCGCGACATTGCAGGTCCGTAATCGCCTGGTGCAGGCGTATTCGGACATCATGGGGATGCAGGTCTAGGCTTTACCCGGGCGCACGAAGCTTCGTGCGCCGACCGAGCAGGCGAAGCCGCGGGCGGTCGGCTGGAGCGAAGCACGCTCCCCGGAGGCGTCTTTGCGCGCTGCGTCTCGCGTAAAACGGAGGGGGAACCGGCCCCTAGTTGAGCGCCATCAACTTGCCGCGCTTCTGCGTCAGGTCGATGAACCGCTGCAGCGTGCGCACCGTGTCGCCGCCCGGGCGGACGAATTCGAACCCGAGGCGCACGCCGCGGCCTTCGTTGTTGATCGACGTGACGTGCTGCAGGCACAGGTTGACGTCGAGTCGGGTGTCGTCGTCGAGCTCCATGCGCACGCCTGCGAGCGTGACCCCGGCAGAAATCATCGGGATGTCGGCCGGCAGGAAGAGGGCGCAGCCGCCGATGCTGAGGTCGATGATGCGCAGCGCGATCTCGTTGTCTTCCATGTCGGGGTGGCGCAGCTTGGCCATCGGCGCGGCGCGCATCAGCGGCCGCACGCGAAAGGCGTTACGGCGCTGGAAGCGGAACATCTCGCGCGGGAACGGGCAGCTCAGGACGCTTGCCCGGTTGCCGTGCACCAGCACCGGGTGGCGCAGCTCGAACTGCACCTTCACGCTGTCGAGATGGCCGACGACGATGACCTCGGGCGAATGCAGGACGGCCTGCATCGCCGGATCGTTGGGGTCGGCGTTGAAGCCGATCGTCGCGCGCGAGCTGTCGAGGGTCCAGATCGCGCTCGTGTAGACCTGCCCGTCGCTGCTGTGCAGGCTCAGCTGGATCGAGCCGTCGAGCAGCTGCTTCAGCAGCACGCCGACGTCGCGCGGCGAGGAGATCCTGAACTCTTCGAGCGCTTCGTTGTCGGACATGCCGGCGAGCGGTGCCGGACTGCTTTCCATCGCGTCTCCTTGAACGCTTGCGATGTCGTTGCCGACGTGCTCAGTGCAGCGTCTTCGGCCGGCCGGCCAGGATGTCGTCGAGATCCTCGAGCCAGGGCTCGGCGAGCTGGCGGATCTCCGCGTCGTTGACGAGGATGCGCTGCATCAGGCGCGACTTCAGCTGCGCCTCTTCGGGCGGCAGCGGGTTTTCGGCGGCGGTGTTCTTGAGCTGCGCGATCAGCACCGCGCACGCGCCCTCGAGCTTGACGACGTGATCCCAGTTGCCGCTGCGCGCCGCCTCGAGCATGTCCTGGCTCGCCTTCTCGATCGCCTGGTAGTAGTTGAGGAGCACGGAGTTCATGGTCATGTGCCTCGTTGGATGGCTCGCGGGCCCGCTCATGCCGCGGCCCGTGCCGGCACGTCGACCTGCGGCGCGATCGCGTCCCAGCTCTCGCCCAGAGTCTGCACGAGCCCGGCGCAATCGGCGAGCGCAGCGTCGTCCGACTTGAGGTTGGCGATCGTCAGGCGGCGCACGATGTAGTCGTAGAGATCGCGCAGGTTGCCGGCGAGGGGGCCGCCGGCCTGAAGGTCGAGCGGCGCGAGCAGGCCTTCCTCGACGATCCGCACTGCATGGCCGATGGCGCGGCACTTCTCGGGGATGTCCTTGCGGGCGATCGCGCCGCGCGCCGCCGCGATCTCGCTGGCGACCGCCTGGTACAGCATGCTCACCAGCTTGTGCGGGCTCGCGCCCTCGACGCCACTCACCGCGCCGACGTTGCGATACAGGCCGAGCACCGTGGGGCGCTTTCCGGGCTGAAGCGTGTTGCTGAACATTGCGATCACCTCTCGTCTCTGCCGTCTTTATCGACGCCGCAGCTCCAATCTTTACCGCCCCGAAGGCGCGTTTTGGCAGGGCAAATCGTGTGGATCGGAAACAGGGGGGTGGCCGTCCGCGAGACGCACCGGGGCACCCCACATCGCCGCCGCGAGCAGGGCGACCGGCGCCGCTAGTTCGAGCTCGAGCCGCTCGAGCCGAAGCTCGACTTGGCGTAGAACTGCTGCTGCACGTAGGCAGCCAGGGCGTTGGCCTTCGACATCGTCGAGTCGAGCGCCGTGTACTGCGCCTGCAGCCGGGCCTGGGTCGCGGCCAGCTGCGTGTTCATGTTGTCCTGGTCGTTCTGGTTCGAGGTGAGGCTCGCCTGGAGCGACGCCGTCTTGCCCGGGAGCGTCCCGCCGGCCTCGAGCAGCGAACTGGTCCAGTCGGAGAAGACCTTGCCGAAGCCGTCGTTGGACGGCGTGGTCGGGTCGACGTTGGCCAGCGCCTTGGTCAGCTGCGGCAGGTTGCTCAGGGCGCTGTTGAAGGTCGTGCTGTTGAGGCTGAGCGAGCCGTCCGTCTGCAGCTGGATGCCGAGCGAGCTCATCGTCTTGAAGGTCGACGACGCGCCGCTCAGCTGCGAGAGCATCGAGTGCATCTGGTTCTGGATGCTGACCGCCGTGCTGTCGCCCTGCAGGGTGGCCGCGGTCTTGGTGGTCGGGTCGTACTTCGTCTCGGTGGCGAGGAAGGTGTTGAGCGCGTTGTAGGCCGAGACGAACGCCGTCAAGTTGTTCTGGATCGCCGTGGTGTTGGGCGTGACGTTGATCGTGACCGGCTGCGTCGTCGTCTTGCCGAGCGTGAAGCTGATGCCGCCGATCACGCCCGAGAGCGTGTTGCTGGCCGAGGAGACGGCGATGCCGTTGATCGTCGCCTGCGCATTGGCGGCGGACTGCGCCAGCGTCAGCTGGCCGGCGCCGTTCTGCGGGTCGTAGGCCAGGCGCGACAGGCCGGAGGCGTCGCTGTTGTTGCCGTCGTCGTCGGCGACGCTGACGCGAAAGCCGTTCGCCGCGCCGGTCGAAGTCGACTGCAACGCCAGGCGGGCGCCGCTCGCATCGGTAACGACCGAGGCGCTGACGCCGCCATTGGCCGCATTGATTGCCGCGGCAACGCCGGCCAGCGTGTCCTGCGAGGCGCCGATCGGCACCGTGATGGCCGAACCGGTGCCGGGCGTGAAGACGGTGTTGCCGGCATTCCAGCTGCCGAGCTGGATCGTCAGGCT
>DASXXO010000015.1:0-2878 GCA_036503045.1 Caldimonas sp.
GGAGTCGCTGGCGCTGTACAGCAAGGAGTTCACGCCGTACCAGTTCAGGCAGGCGCGCATCGTCGAGTTCCCGGCTTACGCCGCGTTCGCGCAGTCGTTCGCCAACACGATCCCGTTCTCCGAGGACATCGGCTTCGTCCAGCACTGGACCGATCCGACCCGCATCGACGTGGCCACCTACGTGACGGCGCACGAGATCGGCCACCAGTGGTGGGGCCATCAGCTCGTGCCGGCCGACCAGCAGGGCGCCTCGATGCTGGTGGAGACCTTCGCGCAATACTCGGCGCTGCTCGTGATGGAGCAGCACTACGGCAAGGACCAGGTGCGCCGCTTCCTGAAGTACGAGCTCGACCGCTACCTGCTCGGCCGCGGCACCGAGCAGAAGCAGGAGCAGCCGCTGGTGCGCGCCGACGGCGCGTCGTACGTGCACTACCAGAAGGGCGCGCTCGCGCTCTACGCGCTGCAGGACGCCATCGGCGAGCCGGCGATCGACGACGCGATCTCGGCGTTCCTGAAGCGCTGGCGCTTCACCGGTCCGCCATACGCGCGCTCGGTCGACCTGATCGCCGAGTTCCGGCGCGTCACCCCGGCCGCGCTGCAGCCGCTGATCGCCGACCTGTTCGAGACCATCACGCTTTACGACGTGCGCGCGGTGAGCGCCGCCGCCAGGCGCCAGCCGGACGGCAGCGAGGCGATCGAGCTCGTCGTCTCGGCCCGCAAGGTGCGCGCCGACGGTGCGGGCAACGAGTCGGAGGCGCCGTTCGACGGCGAGGTGGACATCGGCGCGCTCGACGCGAAAGGCAATGTCGTCGCGATCGAGAAGCGGCGCGTGCATTCGGGCGAGAACCGATTCGCGCTTGCCGCCAAGGCCGGAGCGGTGCGCGCCGGGATCGATCCGCTCTGCAAGCTGATCGACCGCGACCCGAGCGACAACACGGTCGCAGTGACGCGCTGAAGCGCACGCGCAAGCTGTTGCCTACACTGAACGGCCAGCCTCGACGAGAGGAGCCGACTCGTGTGGAAGCGTCGTTTTCGCGCGCGCGCACGTCGCTGCTCGTTCTGCCGCCGGAGCGAGCACGAGGTTGCGCCTCCTCGGATCGCCGCATCGTGCCTACATCTGCGACGCTTGCGTGGCCGCCTGCATCGGGCATCTCGAGGCGGCGCCTCCGCCACCCGAGCCCGCCACGGCCGTCCTCAGGCCAGGACGCGCCCCTTCACCGCGTTCGCGCTCGCGCCGTAGGTGATTTGCCCGTCGGCCGCGGCCGGCAGACGCGCGCGCAGGCGGTCCTGCAGACGCTGAAGGTCCTGCGGCGCCATCGTCGCCAAGACCGGCGCGAAGCGAGGACCGGTGCACGCGATGCGCCAGAACGCCTCGAAGTCGGCGAAGGTTCGTTCGATCGAGATCGCGCAGGTCGCGACGTCGACAAGCCCGGCGCCTTGCCACAACGTGCGCAGCGCATCGATCCGCGACGCCTCGACGCTCGGTGGCGCGGAGGTCGGAAAGCCGAGCGCGGCGATCTCCTGCGTCATCGCCGCGTACGGGAATCCGCCGCCGAGCATGTCCCACGCGTAGGCCGAGACGATCCCGCCCGGGCGCACGACGCGTGCCATCTCGGCGACGCCCTCGGCCGGATCGGGAACGAAGAAGATCACGAGCGCCATCATGGCGGCGTCGAACGCCGCGTCCGCGTACGGCAGCGCAGTGGCGTCGCCGACCCGGAAACGCGCGGGCCTGTCGGTCAGCCGCGCGCGCGCGTAGGCGACCTGCGCCTCGCTCGGATCGATCCCCTCGACCTCCGCCGCTGCAGCGCGCGCGAGCAACAGCTCGGTGAACGCTCCGTTGCCGCAGCCGACGTCGACCCAGCGGCCGCCCGGCGGCGGCGCGAGCCAGTCGAGGAAGCGCTCGCCGACGAAGCGGCTCCAGATCCCCATGAAGCCTTCGTAGGCTGCGCCGTCGTCGAACTTGACATCAGAGGATGCGGTCATCGAGCGATCATGCCGCAGGCAGGTAGACAAGTCCTCCAAGAGCGACTCCGCGAGGACGACCATGCCGCAGAGGCAGCCGTGATCACTCGTCGAAAACCGGTCTAGTACCTGCCGTCCGCTTCAGCCCTTCAGGGTCTGCGTGATGCGCGCCTGCGCCTCGTCGAGCGCCTCTTTCGGCTTCTTCTGGCCGACGAGCGCCGCCTGGATCGCGGTCGCCATCGTCTCGCCGATGGCAGGCCACTGCGGCACGCGCGGCCGCCAGTCGACGTCGGCATCCTGCTCGAGCGACTCGAGGGCGGCCGGGATGAAGTTGTCGCCGGCATTCTGCATCGCCGCTGCGAACTCCGGCGAGCGCCATTGCGACATGCGGTTGATCCCGGAACGCTTCGCCGGCCCCGCGAACTTCCACGACGTGCGCGCCTGCGTCTCGGGCGATGCCGCCCAGGCGATGAACAGCCACGTCGCCTTCTTCTGCTTGTCGCTGAGCGCGGCGTTGATCGGGAAGCCCCAGTTCCAGATCGAGGTCACGCGCTTGCCGCTCGGTCCCTTCGGCCAGCGCGCATAGGCGACCTTGCCGACGACCTTCGACTTCTCCGGATTGGTGATCACCGCCGCCGACGAATGGGCGTCGATGTAGGTCGCGACCGTTCCCTGGGAGAACGCGTCGGCGATGTCGGGCCAGTTCCAGTTGCGCACTGCCGGCGGCGCATAGGCCGTGAGCGTGTCGACATACCAGGTGAGCGCCTTCACCGCCTCGGGCGGGTTGACGACCACCGTGCTTCCCTGCATCCACCCGCCGCCGAAGCCGCGCAGCAACGACGGATAGATATACATGTTCTGGCCGGCGCCCGCGAAGCCGCGCAACGCGAGCCCGTAGGTGCGCGCGTTCGCG
>DASXXO010000016.1:0-1972 GCA_036503045.1 Caldimonas sp.
GCCGGCTCGTCGCGACGCAGCCGGGCCAGGTCGCCTATTCGATCATCGATTCGAAGGCGATCGGCCGCTTCATGCCGCCGGTCTTCGAGGGCACGCGCGCGGCGTCGTTGGCCGAGCTGGCACGCGCGCTTCGGTTGCCGGAGGCCGCTTTTCTCGCGACCCTCGATCGCTACAACGCATCGTGCCGCGGCGGGACCTTCGACCACACCACGCTCGACGACTGTGCGACCGTGGACCTGACGCCCGCCAAGACGCACTGGGCGCGGCCGATCGACACGCCGCCCTTCCTCGGCTACGCCGTTCGGCCGGGCGTGACCTTCACGTATCTCGGGCTGAAGGTCAACGAGCGCGCCGCCGTGCACTTCGGCGGCGTGCCGAGCGCGAACCTGTTCGTCGCCGGCGAGATGATGGCCGGCAACATCCTCGGCCAGGGATACACGGCGGGCGTCGGCATGACGATCGGCACGGCGTTCGGTCGCATCGCGGGCCGTGCCGCGGCGGCGGCAGCGCTTGCGGAAGAGAACCGTGCGGCGGCTTGACGCACTGATCCGCGAGGCGAGCGGCCTCGCGCTTGGCACCGACGAGGCTGAGGTGGCCCGGCAGCTCCAGATCTGCAACGCCTGCCGCTACTGCGAGGGCTTTTGCGCGGTCTTCCCGGCGATGACGCGCCGGCTCGAGTTCGCCAAGGCCGACATCCACTATCTCGCCAACCTCTGCCACAACTGCGGCGCCTGCCTGCACGCCTGTCAGTACGCGCCGCCGCACGAGTTCGCAGTCAGCGTCCCGCGGGCGATGGCGCGGGTGCGCGCCAAGACCTACGTCGAGTACGCCTGGCCGCGTGCCTTCGGCGTTCTCTACGAGCGCAACGGCCTGACGATCGCCCTCGCGCTGGCGGCGGGCCTGACTCTGTTCCTCACGCTTGCCGTCGCGCGCACCGGGCAGCTTCTCGGGCGCCCACTCGACGGCGACTTCTACGCCGTCTTTGCCCATGGCGTTCTGGCGTGGACGTTCGGCATCGTCTTCCTCTTCGCCTGCATCGCCCTCGCGATTGGCGTGACGCGCTTTTGCCGCGACATCGCGGCCGGTCGTGCCACGCCGCCGGCGCTCGGCGAGGCGGCCGCGAGCGTGCTCGGACTGCGCTATCTCGGCGGCGGCCACGGTCGCGGCTGCAACGACGAGGACGACGCCTTCACTTTGCGCCGGCGGCGCTTTCACCATCTGACCTTCTACGGCTTCCTCCTCTGCTTCGCCGCCACCGTCGTCGCCACGCTCTACCACTACCTGCTCGGCCTGCGCGCGCCCTATCCCATACTGAGCGTGCCGGTCGTGCTCGGCACCCTTGGCGGCATCGGCCTCATCGCCGGGCCTGCGGGCCTGCTCTGGCTCAACCTGCGGCGCGACCCGGCACATCGCGAAGACGCGCAGAACGCGCTCGACCGGGGTTTCATCGGTCTTCTCTTCCTGGCCGGCGCGACCGGACTGGCGCTGCTCGCGTGGCGCGACAGCGGCGCGATGGCCCTCTGGCTGGCGATCCATCTCGGCGTCGTCATGGCGCTCTTCCTGACCCTGCCCTACGGAAAGTTCGCGCACGGCGTGTTCCGCAGCGCGGCGCTGCTGAAATGGTCGATCGAGCGGCGCTCGCCGAACCCGTTGAACCTGAGGGAAGATTGATCCCGATGCTCAAGGAGACGACGCCATGACGGCATCCGGCAAGCTGTCGATCCCCTCGCTGAAGGAGCGCTGCTCGGCGGCCGAGTGGAACGCCCGCGTCGACCTGGCGGCGTGCTACCGGCTGGTCGATCTCTACGGCATGTCGGACATGATGGCCAACCACATCTCGTCGCACGTGCCGGGCGAGCCGGGCGCCTTCCTGATCAACGCCTACGGGATGATGCACGAGGAGATCACCGCATCGAGCTTGATCAAGGTCGACCGCGGCGGCGCGATCCTGTCGACGCCGGACTTCGGCGAC
>DASXXO010000017.1:0-10879 GCA_036503045.1 Caldimonas sp.
AAGCGTTGCAGCAGCTCGTCCTGGGTCCACGGCAGCGGCTCGCCGGCGGCGACGCGCAGCTGCCATTCGACGAGATCGATGCCGACGAGCGACTCGGTCACTCCGTGCTCGACCTGCAGGCGCGTGTTCATCTCGATGAACCAGAACGCGCCGTCGCGGTCGAGCAGGAACTCGACGGTGCCAGCGCCACGGTAGCCGACCGCGTGCGCGACCGCGACGGCGACCTCGCCCATGCGCCGGCGCAGCGCCGGCCCGACCACGGGCGAGGGCGCCTCCTCGACCAGCTTCTGATGGCGCCGCTGCAGCGAGCAATCGCGCTCGCCGAGGTGGAGGACGCTGCCGTGCGCGTCGGCGACGAGCTGGATCTCGACGTGGCGTGCGTGGTCGACGGCGCGTTCGAGCAGCAACCGTGCGTCGCCGAACGCCGCCTGTGCTTCGGCAGCGGCGGACGCGAGCGCGGCAGCGAGCGCGTCCTCGGTCGCGACGCGGCGCATGCCGCGGCCGCCGCCGCCTGCCGCCGCCTTTACCATCACCGGATAGCCGATGCGACGCGCCGCATCGCGCAGCGCCGCTGCGGTCTGGTCCGCGCCGTCGTAGCCCGGCACGACCGGGATACCCGCGGCGGCCATGCGCTGGCGCGCCGCCGCCTTGTCGGCCATCGCGCGCATCGCCGCCGGCGGCGGGCCGATCCAGAGGAGGCCTGCCGCCTCGACCCTCTCGGCGAACGCCGCGCTTTCGCTCAGGAAGCCATAGCCCGGATGAATGGCCGTCGCGCCGCTTGATCGCGCAGCGCCGACGATCTTGTCGATCGAGAGGTACGACTCCGCCGCGTGCGTTCCGCCGATCGCGACCACGCGGTCGCAGCTCGCCGTGAACGGCGCGGCGCGGTCGGCGTCGGAGGCGATCGCGATCGTCGGGATGGCGAGTCGTTTCGCCGTGCGCGCGACGCGCGCGACGATCTCGCCGCGGTTGGCGATCAGGATCGGGCCGGGCATCGGCACGTCAGTGCCTGGACGGCAGCGTGTGCATGTACTTGGCGATGATGCCGAGCATGACCTCGTCGGCGCCGCCGGCGATCGAGCCGAGCCGGCCGTCACGGTAGTGGCGCGCGACCGGGTTGTCCCAGGTGTAGCCCATGCCGCCCCAGTACTGCATGCAGGCGTCGGGGACGAGGCGGCCGAGGCGGCACGCCTTGAGCTTGGCCATCGACGCCCACTCGGTGACGTCGTCGCCGGCGACGTACTTCTCGGTCGCCATGTAGACCAGGCCGCGCAGCGACTCGACCTCGGTCTTCAGCTCGGCGAGCTTGTAGTGGACGACCTGGTGGTCGAGCACGCTCTTGCCGAAGATCTGGCGCTCGCGCGCGTAGTCGGCGGTCTGCTGGATCGTGTTGAGAAGCGCCTGGATCGCATGCGCCGCCGCCCAGAGGCGCTCCTCCTGGAACTGCATCATCTGGTAGGTGAAGCCCATGCCTTCCTCGCCGACGCGGTGGGTCTGCGGGACGCGCACGTCGTCGAAGTGGATCAGGCCGGTGTCGCTCGACATCATCCCGATCTTCCTGATCTTCTGTGCCTTGACGACGCCGGGCGTCGTCATCGGCACCATGATCAGGCTCTTGTTCTTGTGCGCCGCGCCTTCCGACGTGTTCGCGAGCAGGCACATCCAGTCGGCCTGCAGGCTGTTGGTGATCCACATCTTCGCGCCGTTGATGACGTAGTCGGCGCCGACCTTCTTGGCCGTCGTCTTGATGCTCGCGACGTCGGAGCCGGCGCCGGGCTCGGAGACGCCGATGCAGCCGACCGCTGCGCCGGCGATCGCCGGAACGAGGAACTCGCGGCAGAGCGATTCGCTGCCGAAGCGGGCGAGCGCGGGAGTCGCCATGTCGGTCTGCACGCCGATCGCCATCGGCACGCCGCCGCACGCGATGTGGCCGAGCGTCTCGGCCATCGCGACGGAGAACGAGTAGTCGAGCGCCATCCCACCGTACTTCTCGGGCTTGGTGAGGCCGAGCAGGCCGAGCTCGCCGAGGCGCTTGAAGACCTGGTGGGCGGGGAACTCCTCGGCGGCCTCCCACGCGTCGACGTGCGGGTTGATCTCCTCGTCGATGAAGCGCTTCAGCGTGCGCTGGATCTCGTGGTGCTCGTGCGTCATCTGCATGGACGTCTCCTTGGGTGCGCGCGCGCGACGACTACGGGCGCGCGACGCCGAACTGGATCGGGCGAAGTGTGCGCCGCGCCGCCTCGTCGCAGATCGTCAAGGCGAGCGCGAGGATGCGGCGCGTGTCGCGCGGATCGATGATGCCGTCGTCCAGAAGCAGTCCCGACGTGTAGAACGCATCGGACTGGCGCTCGAAGGTGGCGACGATCTTCGCCCGCAAGGCGGCGATGCCGCCCTCGTCGACGGCCTCGCCCTTGCGCGTCGCTCCCTCGCGCATCACGATCTCCATCGTGCCGGCGGCCTGCTCGGCGCCCATCACCGCGGTCTTCGCGGTCGGCCAGCTGAAGACGAAGCGCGGGCCGAAGGCACGGCCGCACATGCCGTAGTTGCCGGCGCCGAACGACGCGCCGCACTGGACCGTGATCTGCGGCACCGTCGCATTCGCGAGCGCCTGGATCTGTTTCGAGCCGTGCTTGATCATGCCGGCGCGCTCGGCGTCGCTGCCGACGATGAAGCCGGTCGTGTTCTGCAGCCAGACGATCGGATGAGCAAGCTGGCAGCACGCCTGCACGAAGTGCGTGACCTTGGTGCTGCCGGCGGGATCGAGCGGGCCGTTGTTGGTGACGATGCCGACCCGAAAGCCGGCGACCTGGGCGTGGCCGCACACCGTCCCCGGCCCGTGGTCGGCCTTGAACTCGAGAAAGTCTGATCCGTCGACGATGCGCGCGATCACGTGACGCATGTCCACGGCCTTCTTCGCGTCGGCGCCGAACAGGCCGAGCAGCTCTTCTCGATCGCCAAGCGGCGCGGGCCCGTCGGGCCAGCTCGCCTGCGGTTGCCAGCCGAGCGCGCCGATCAGCTCGCGCGCGACCGCGAGCGCGCTCGCGTCGTCGTCGGCGACGTGCTCGGCCAGACCCGAAACGCTCGCGTGCATGTCGGCGCCGCCCAGCGCCTCGTCGGTCGCGATCTCGCCGGTGGCAGCCTTGAGGAGCGGCGGTCCGGCGAGAAAGGCGCGCGCCCGCCCGCGGACCATGATCACGTGGTCGGCGAGCCCGGTCATGTACGCCCCGCCGGCAGTCGACGACCCGTGCACGACGGCGATCACCGGCAGCCCCGCCGCCGACAGGCGCGCCAGGTTGCAGAAGAGGGCGCCGCCGCGGACGAACTGCTCGACCCGGTACTTCAGCAGGTTCGCTCCCGCCGACTCGACCAAGTGCACGAACGGCAGCTTGTTCTCGAGCGCGATCTGCTGCGCGCGCAGCAGCTTCTCGAGCCCTTGGGCTTGCAGCGCGCCGGCGTCGATGCCGGCATCGTCGGCGACGACGAGGACGCGCACGCCGGCGACGACGCCGATGCCGACGATCGCGCCGCCGCCTGCGACCGAGCGCTCGCGGTCGTCGATGTCCTGGCGCCAGCCGGCGAGCGTCGACAGCTCGAGGAAGGGCACGCCGGGATCGAGCAGGCGCACGACGCGCTCGCGCGGCAGCAGCTGGCCGCGCCGCTCGAACAGCGGCGCCGCCTTCGCGCTCGCGGCACGCGTGCGCGCCTCGATCGCGCGCCACTGCTCGATCAGCGCGAGCGTGTGGTCGCGGTTGGCGACGAATGCATCGCTGCGGCTGTCCAGCGGGAGGGCCAGGGCGGGCATCGCGCGGCGTCGCGTTCAGTCGTCGCGCAGCACGCGCGGCGCGGCGGCGAGGTGAAAGCCGTCGAAGGGCTCGGTCGAGCCGCCCGTGCCGACCTCGGGCCAGATGCGCTTCGCGTTCGGTGCCGCGCCGTCGACGCGCAGGCATGCGCCCGAGACGAACGCCGCCGCGGGCGAGAGCAGGAAGACGATCGCCGCCGAGACCTCGCTCTCGGTGCCGAGCCGCTGCAGCGGCACGAGCGCGTGCATGCCGCGGATGGTCGCCGTCATCTCGGGCGGATAGCGGTCGAGGCCGCTCGACGCGATCCATCCCGGCGCGACCGCGTTGACGCGCACCGGTGCCCACTCGAGCGCAGCGGTCTCGGTGAGATTGAGCATCCCGGCGCGCGCCGCGCCGGAGTGGCCCATTCCCGGCATGCCGCCCCACATGTCGGCGATGACGTTGACGATCGAGCCGCCGGGCTTGCCGGCGCCGTCGTTCAGCATCCACTGGTTGACGCACTCGCGCGCGACCAGGAAGCCGCCGCTCAGGTTGTTGCGGACGACCGCGTCCCAGCCCTTGGCGCTGATCGCCGAAAGCTTCGCCGGAAACTGGCCGCCGGCGTTGTTGACGAGCGCGTCGATGCGGCCGTGGCGCGCGAGCACCGCGGCGACCATCGCCTGCACCCGCGGTTCCTCGCGGATGTCGCAGACATGCGTCGAGCACGCGCCGCCGGCGCTCTCGATCTCGGCGCGCACGGCGTCGAGCTTGGCCGCGGTGCGCCCGGCGATCGCCACCGCCGCGCCGAGCGACGCGAGCTCGTGCGCGGTGCAGCGGCCGATCCCCGAGCCGCCGCCGGTCACGACGGCGACCCGGCCGCGCAGCAGGCCGGGCACGAAAATCGATCGGTACGGGCTCATCGGCAGAGGAAGAGGGCTTTGGGAATTCAACCAAGCACTTGCTTGGTTGGCGGGCAGTGTGCCCAGCCGGATAATCGCTTGTCAATGCGGGCGAGCCGCGCTGCCGCCCGCGGTGCAACACCCGAGGAGCCGCCATGCCGCACGCCATGATCTTCGACGCCGTCCGCACGCCGCGCGGCAAGGGCAAGAAGGACGGCAGCCTGCACGAGGTCAAGCCGATCGACCTGCTGGCGGGACTGCTCGTCAAGCTGCAGAAGCGCCACGGCTTCGACCCGGCGGCGCTCGACGACGTCGTCATGGGCGTCGTCTCGCCGGTCGGCGAGCAGGGGTCGGTCATCGCCAAGACGGCGGCGCTCAAGGCCGGCTGGGACGTCAAGGTCGCCGGCATGCAGGTCAACCGCTTCTGCGCCTCCGGGCTCGAGGCGGTGAACCTCGCGGCGCAGAAGGTCGCGAGCGGCTGGGAGGATCTCGTCGTCGCCGGCGGCGTCGAGAGCATGTCGCGCGTGCCGATCGGCAGCGACGGCGGCGCGTGGTCGCACGACCCGGCGACCAACTTCGAGACCGGCTTCGTCCCGCAAGGCATCGGCGCCGACCTGATCGCGACGCTCGCGCGGTGGAGCCGCGAGGACGTCGACCGCTATGCCTTGACCTCGCAGCAGCGCGCAGCTGCGGCGCAGAGCGCCGGTCTGTTCGACCGCTCGGTGATCGCCGTCGAGGACGAGATCGGCCTGCCGGTGCTCGACAAGGAGGAGTTCATCAAGCCGCGCACGACGCTCGAGGGCCTCGGCCAGCTCAAGGTCGCGTTCGCCGAGCTCGGCGCGATGGGGTTCGATGCGGTCGCGCTCGCGCGCTATCCGCAGGTCGAGCGGATCGAGCACGTCCACACGGCGGGCAACTCGTCCGGAATCGTCGATGGCGCCGCCGCGGTACTGGTCGGCAGCGAGCAGATGGGCAGGTCGCTCGGCCTCGTGCCGCGCGCGCGCATCGTCGCGACCGCGCTGTCGGGTGCCGACCCGACGATCATGCTGACCGGGCCAATGCCGGCGAGCCTGAAGGCGCTCGCCAAGGCCGGCCTCAGCGTCGAAGACATCGACCTGTTCGAAGTCAACGAAGCGTTTGCGGCGGTGCCGATGCGCTTCATGCGCGAGATGAACGTGCCGCACGAGAAGGTCAACGTCAATGGCGGCGCCATCGCGATGGGCCACCCGCTCGGCGCGACCGGCGCGATGCTCGTCGGCACCTTGCTCGACGAGCTCGAGCGGCGCAACCTCAAGCGTGGGCTGGTGACGCTGTGCGTCGGCGCCGGGATGGGCATCGCGACGATCGTCGAGCGCGTCTGAGGCGCGCATGGAGACGCTGCGCTACGAGCTCGCCGACGACGGCATCCTGACGATCACGTTCGACGCGCCCGGCGCGTCGGTCAACACGATGACGCCCGCTTGGCAGCGCGACATGGCCGCCGCGGCGGCGCAGGCCGTCGCCGCCAAGGAGCGGATCCGCGGCGTGTTGCTCGCCTCGGCCAAGACCACGTTCTTCGCCGGCGCGGCACTCAAGAACGTGCTCACGCTCGAGCAGAAGGACGCCGCCGCCGGCTTTGCCGAGATCCGCGCGCTCACCGCGAGCTATCGCGCGCTCGAGACGCTCGGCCGGCCGGTCGTCGCGCTCCTCGCCGGGTCGGCGCTCGGCGGCGGCTGGGAGGTCGCGCTGATCGGCCACGCCCGCTTCGCGCTCGACGATCCGAAGGTCCGCTTCGGCATGCCGGAGGTGACGCTCGGCCTCATCCCCGGCGCGACCGGCATCACCAAGACCGTCCGCACGCTCGGCCTGATGGCGGCGCAGCCGTACCTGCTCGAAGGCAAGCTCTTCGGCCCGCGCGAGGCGCTCGAGCTCGGCTGGGTCGACGGCCTCGCCGCGACTGCCGAGCAGCTGCGCGCACATGCGCTCGCCTGGATCGATGCGCATCCGGACGCCGTCCAGCCCTGGGATCGCAAGGACTACCGGATGCCCGGCGGAACGCCGGCCACCCCGAAGATCGCCGCGGCGCTCGTGGTCGCGCCGGCGATGCTCGCGCAGAACACGCGCGGCCTCTATCCGGCGACGCAGGCGATCCTCGAGGCGATGGTCGAGGGCGCGCTCGTCGACTACGACACCGCGTTGCGGATCGAGGCGAGAAAGCTCGCGAAGATCATGGTCGGCCAGAACGCCAAGAACATGATCCAGGCGTTCTTCTTCGACCTGCAGGCGATTCGCTCCGGCAAGGCGCGCCCGCAGGGCTTCGCACCCTGGCGGCCGGCGAAGGTCGGCATCCTCGGCGCCGGCATGATGGGCGCGGGGATCGCCCATGCGAACGCCGCGCGCGGCATCGCGTGCGTTCTGAAGGACGTCTCGGCCGACAAGGCCGAAGCGGGCCGCGCCGCGATCGGCAAGGTGACCGCGGCGCAGGTCGCGCGCGGCGGGCTCGACCCGGCGCGCGAGGCAAAGCTCCTTGCGCTCGTGACGCCGGCCGCGGACGTGCGCGCGCTCGACGGCTGCGATCTCATCATCGAGGCGGTGTTCGAGAACCGCGCGCTGAAGGCGGAGGTGACGCGCGAGGTTGAGCCGATGCTCGCGCCCGACGGCGTCTTCGCGAGCAACACGTCGACGCTGCCGATCAGCGGCCTCGCGAGCGCGAGCGCGCGGCCCGAGCGCTTCGTCGGCCTGCACTTCTTCTCGCCGGTACACAAGATGAAGCTGGTCGAGATCATTCGCGGGCAACGGACGAGCGCCGAGACGATTGCGCGCGCCTACGACTACGTGCTGGCGCTCGGCAAGACGCCGATCGTCGTCAACGACGCGCGCGGCTTCTTCACCAGCCGGGTGTTCGGCACCTACGTGATGGAAGGCGCGGCGATGCTCGCCGAAGGGATCGCCGCGCCGCTGATCGAGCACGCCGCGCTCGCCGCCGGCATGCCGGTCGGACCGCTCGCAGTGCTCGACGAGACGTCGCTCGCGCTCTCGGTGCAGGTGCTCGAGCAGACGCGCGCCGACTGGCAGGCCGAAGGCCGCAGCTACGTGCCGTCTGCGGGCGAAGCGCTGGTCGAAAAGATGGTCAAGGAGCTCGGCCGTCCGGGTCGTGCCGGCGGCGGCGGCTTCTACGACTATCCGGCCGGCGCGCCGAAGCGGCTCTGGCCCGGGCTGGCGAGCCACTTCGCCAAGCCCGACGTTGGCGCAGACGTCGTCGGCGAACTGAAGCAGCGGCTGCTCTATCGCCAGTCGATCGAGACGGCGCGCTGCCTCGCCGAGGGCGTGCTGAGGAGCGTCGCCGAGGCGAACATCGGCTCCATCTTCGGGATCGGCTTTCCGGGGTGGACGGGCGGGGCGATCCAGTTCATCGCCTCGGAGGGGCGCGATCGCTTCCTTGCCAACGCCGCCGCGCTGGCAGCTCGCCACGGCGAGCGCTTCGCGGTGTCCGATCAGGTGAGGGCGGCGCTGCCTACTTGAGGGTCAGGATCCACTGGACCAATTGCTTTGCCTCGGCTTCATTGACCTGCGGATTGGCCGGCATCGGCACCGCGCCCCAGACGCCCGAGCCGCCCTTCATCACTTTCGGAACGAGCTTGGCGACCGCGTCGGGCTGGCCGGCATACTTGGTCGCGACTTCCTTGTACGAAGGGCCGATCACTTTCTGGTTGACCGCGTGGCAGGCCATGCAGTTCTTCTTCTGCGCCAGCTCCTGTTGGGCCCACGCAGGTGCGCAAACCATGCAAGCGGTCACGATCGCGGCGAAGTGAGACGGTTTCATGGGGACTCCGGGGCTCGCGGCGGGCCGCCGCTCGGCTACGATCAGGTTAACGGAAAGGGCTCGTGCCGGTTGACGCCGTGCGCGCCGCGCTCGCGCCCGCACTCCGGAGGATCCATATGCTGTTCGTCGTCATCGGCCTCGTCCTGATCATCCTCAATCTGGCCCAAGTCGGTGTCATCGGCACCTGGAACTGGGCGGTCTTCGGCGACCTCTGGAAGTTCTGCTTTCCGTTCCTGCTCGCAGTTCTCTGGTGGATCTGGTCCGACGTGTCGGGACTGAACAAGCGCCGCGAGATGGCCCGGATGGAGAAGAAGAAGGACGACCGGCGCAAGGAGAACCTCGCCTCGCTCGGCATGGACACGCGCGCGCGCCGCAAGGCGCACAAGCCCTAGTCGGCGTCGAGCACCGCGCCGCGGCTCGCGCTCGACGCGTTGTTGGCGAACTTGGCGAGGACGCCGCGCGTGTAGCGCGGCGCCGGTGGCCGCCATGCGGCCCGGCGCGCCGCGAGCGCGGCGTCGTCGACCTCGAGCTGCAGCAGCAGCCGGTGCGCGTCGATCGTGATGCGGTCGCCTTCGCGGACGAGCGCGATCGCCCCGCCCGCGTACGCCTCCGGCGCGACGTGGCCGACGACCATGCCCCAGGTGCCTCCCGAGAAGCGCCCGTCGGTGACGAGGCCGACCGATTCGCCGAGACCCTGGCCGATCAGCGCACTCGTCGGCGCGAGCATCTCGGGCATTCCGGGCGCGCCCTTCGGGCCGAGGTAGCGCAGCACCATGACGTCGCCGGGCACGATCCTGCGCTCCATGATCGCCGCCATCGCCGACTGCTCGTCGTCGAACACGCGTGCCGGGCCGGTGATCACCGGGTTCTTGAGGCCGGTGATCTTCGCCACTGCGCCCTCGGTCGCGAGGTTGCCCTTCAGGATCGCGAGGTGGCCGTGCGGGTACATCGGCCGGTCGATCGGCCGGATCACGTCCTGGTCGCCGCGCGGCGTGGCCGGCAGCTCGGCGAGCGTCTGGCCGAGCGTCCTGCCGGTGATCGTCATGCAGTCGCCGTCGAGGTGGCCCGCGGCGAGCAGGACCTTCATCACCTGCGGGATTCCGCCCGCACGGTGCAGGTCGATCGCGAGGTATTTGCCCGAGGGCTTCAGGTCGCACAGCACCGGCACGTTCTTTCTGACCCGCTCGAAATCGTCGATCGTCCACTCGACACCCGCCGCGTGGGCGATGGCGAGGAAGTGCAGCACCGCGTTGGTCGAGCCGCCGGTCGCCATGATCACGGCGACGGCGTTCTCGATGCTCCTGCGCGTGACGATGTCGCGCGGCTTCAAGTCGCGGCGCACCGCCTCTACGAGCACCCGCGCCGCCTCTTTCGCTGCGCCGACGATCTCGCCTTCGACGTTGGCCATCGTGCTCGAGTAGGGCAGGCTCATGCCGAGCGCCTCGAACGCCGAGCTCATCGTGTTGGCGGTGTACATGCCGCCGCACGAGCCGCTGCCCGGAATCGCGCGGCGCTCGATCTCGCCGAAGTCCTTCTCGTTCATCTTGCCGGCGGTGAACTGGCCGACCGCCTCGAAGACGCTGACGATGTTGAGGTCCTGGCCCTGGTAGCGGCCGGGCAGGATCGTCCCGCCGTAGACGTAGATCGCGGGCACGTTGGCACGCAGCATCCCCATCATGCCGCCGGGCATGTTCTTGTCGCAGCCGCCGATCACGAGGACGCCGTCCATCCACTGGCCGCCAACGCACGTCTCGACGCAATCGGCGATCACCTCGCGCGACACGAGGCTGTACTTCATCCCCTCGGTGCCCATCGCCATGCCGTCGCTGATCGTCGGCGTGCCGAAGACCTGCGCGTTGCCGCCGGCGGCCTCGATCGCCTCGACGGCGGCGTCGGCGAGCTTTTGCAGCCCCGAGTTGCACGGCGTGATCGTCGAGTGGCCGTTGGCGACGCCGATCATGGGCTTGGCGAAGTCGCCCTCCTCGTAGCCGAGGGCGTAGTACATCGACCGGTTGGGCGCGCGGGCGACCCCTTCGGTGATGTTCCTGGAGCGACGATTGCTGGCCATGGCCTTGATCCTGCGCGAAGAAGGACCGATCGTAGCGCCGCGCTCGTTTGCCGCTCGCGTCGGGATGGCCGCGCGGCGTCGATATCATCGCGCACATGCTCGTGCATCCGCAGTTCGACCCGATCGCGCTCGACCTCTCGCGCTTCGGACTGCCGATCGCCATCCACTGGTACGGCATCACGTACCTGGTCGGCTTCGGCCTGTTCCTCTTCCTCGCCGCGCGGCGCGCCCGCCTGCCGCAGTTCGCGGCACGCGGCTGGACCCGGCGCGACATCGAGGACCTGCTCTTCTTCGGCGTGCTCGGCACCGTCATCGGCGGCCGCCTCGGCTA
>DASXXO010000018.1:0-3110 GCA_036503045.1 Caldimonas sp.
GCAGGTGCTCGCTCGATACGGATGCGCGATCAAGTGTGACGGACGCCTGGTGAAGCGTCAATTAAACACGCGGACCACAATCGCGCTCAGGTAGGCGGCAGGCTGCACGGCGCACGAACAAGCACGGCAGCCGCGCAGTAGTTGACGGTAAAGCGAATGAGGAGAATGCCATGAGTATGAGTCCGCAGAGATCACCCGCAGGCCCAGTCATCGATTTCGGCGCCATCAAGCAGCGACAGCAGGCCACGTGGGCGAGCGGTGATTTTGCGATCATCGGCACCACGCTGCAGATCGTCGGCGAGTCGCTCGCCGAAGCGTGCGACCTGCGCACCGACGAGCGCGTCCTCGACGTCGCCGCCGGCAACGGCAACGCGACCCTGGCCGCGGCGCGACGCGGCTGCCGCGTCACGTCGACCGACTACGTCGCCTCGCTGCTCGACCGCGGCGCCGAGCGCGCGTCCGCCGAGCGGCTCGACATCACGTTCCAGCAGGCCGACGTCGAGGCACTGCCTTTCGCCGACGCGAGCTTCGACGCCGTCGTCTCGACCTTCGGCGTGATGTTCGCTCCCGACCACGCGAAGAGCGCATCCGAGATGGCGCGCGTCTGCCGTCCCGGCGGCCGCATCGGCCTTGCGAACTGGACGCCCGAGGGATTCATCGGCCAGCTCTTCAAGACGCTCGGCAAGCACCTGCCGCCGCCGGCCGGCGTCGCCTCGCCGGCACTCTGGGGCACCGAAGCGCATCTGCGCACGCTGTTCGGCGCCGGCGCGACGATCGTCGCGAGCAAGCGCATCTTCAACTTCCGCTATCGTTCGGCAGCGCATTTCATCGACGTCTTCCGAACCTGGTACGGGCCGGTGCACAAGGCGTTCGCCGCACTCCCCGGCGAGCAGCGTGCCGCCCTCGAGCGCGACCTCACCGCGCTGATCGAGAGCTCCAACCGCGCGGGTCCGAAATCGCTCGTCGTGCCGAGCGAGTACCTCGAGGTCGTCGTCACGCGCGCCTGAGGTTTGCGGTGCAAGCGAGTCTCCAGCGGCGCATCCAGCGCAACGGCTGGGACCTCGCCGCTTCCGACTACGAACGGCTCTGGCACGGGCAACTGCGCGACGCGCAGTCGGCGCTCCTGGCGAGTGTCGCCCCACAGGCGAGCGCGTCCTCGACGTCGCCTGCGGTCCGGGGTTGATCACGCTGGCGGCAGCGCAAGCGGTCGGCGCCGCCGGCTCGGTGCTCGGCGTCGATCTTTCGCAAGCGATGGTCGACGCGGCGAGCCGGCGTGCCGTGGCCGCCGGCGCGCGCAACGCAGGATTTGCACGCATGGACGGCGAGGCGCTCGCCTGCGTCGACGCGAGCTTCGACGCCGCGCTCTCTTCGCTCGGCTTGATGTACATGCCCGCTCCGGAGCGCGCGCTCGTCGAGAGGCGCCGCGTGTTGCGGCCCGGCGGCCGTGCCGGCATCCTGGTCTGGGGCGAGCGCGCACGCTGCGGCTGGGCGCCGCTGCTCGAAATCGTCGAGGACGAGGTGACGAGCGAAGTCTGCCCGCTCTTCTTTCACCTGGGCGCCGGCGAAGCGCTCTTGCGCGCGTGCCGAGCCGCGGGCTTCGTCGCGGTCGAGCAGCGACGCATCGCGACGACGCTCGCATACATCGATGACGACGTCGCGTGCGACGCGGCCTTGCTTGGCGGACCGGTCGCGCTCGCCTGGTCGCGCTTCGAGGACACGACACGCGCGCGCGTCCGGGCCCGCTACCTCGAGGCGATCGCGCCATGGCGCGACGGCACCGGCTACCGTGTGCCGGCCGAGTTCGTCGTCGCGTTCGCCACGCGTGCCGCCGGCGACACCGCCTGAACCGGCATCCGGAGCACGGCGAGCGCAGCTGCGCCGAGCGCACACAGTGCGCCGACCGCGAAGGCGAGCCGGTAGCCGGCGTTCAGCGCGGCGATCTCGGCGCCCGGCGCGCCGGCCGGCAGCGCGCCGGTGCGCGTGGCGGCGACACTCGCGAGGACGGCGAGGCCGAGCGCTCCGCCCATCATGAACGCCGTGTTGACGATTCCCGAGGCGAGCCCCGAGTCGCTTTCGTCGACGTCGCTCATCGCCGCGATCAGGAGCGGATTGAAGGCGATGCCGGCGCCGAGGCCGAGCAGCAGCATGCCGGGCAGGACGTCGACGAAGAAAGCGCCCTCGACCGGCGCGCGCGCGAACAGCGCCAGTCCGAGGGTCGCGCAGAGCAGGCCGCCGGCGAGCGGCCAGCGGACGCCGAAGCGCACGACGATCCGCGCCGAGAGGCCGAGCGAGCACGCCGCCATGATCAGGTTCGAGGGCAGGAACGCGAGCCCGACCTGCATCGCGCTGTAGCCGAGGACGCGTTGCAGGTAGAGCGCCGCGAGGAAGAACCACGCAAACATCGCCGCCGACCAGAGGACGGCGATCACGTTGGCGGCGTTCAGCGTCGGCGAGCGGAACAGGCCGAGGGGCATCAGCGGCGCGGCGACGCGTGCTTCGATGGCGACGAAGAGCGCCAGCAGGGCGAGCGCCGCGCCGAGCAGCGCGAGCGTCTGCGCCGACGTCCAGCCGGCGTCGTTGGCGCCGACGATCGCGTAGACCGCGAGCATCAGCGCGACGGTGACCGTGACCGCACCGGCGACGTCGAGCCGCACCGGCGCGCGTTCTTCGCCAGCGCCGGGTAGGAGCGCGATGCTGAGGCCGAGCACGGCCGCACCGATCGGCAGGTTGACGAGGAAGACCCAGTGCCAGTCGTAGGCGTCGGTGAGGACGCCGCCGAGCACCACGCCGATCGATCCGCCGCCGGCGCAGACGAAGCTGTACACCCCCATCGCCTTGGCGCGCTCGTTTGCCTCAGTGAAGAGCTGCATGAGCAGGGCGAGCGCGACCGCGTCGACGATCGCGCCGCCGATCCCCTGCACCGCGCGCGCGGCGACGAGCGTCAGCTGCGTGCCCGCGAGGCCGCACGCCAGCGACGCGCCGGTGAACAGGACGATGCCGACCATGAAGAAGTGCCGGTGCCCGTAGAGGTCGCCGAGCCGGCCGCCGAGGAGGAGGAACCCGCCGCAGGTGAGCAGGTATGCGTTGAAGACCCAGACCAGCGTCGTCTG
>DASXXO010000019.1:0-3213 GCA_036503045.1 Caldimonas sp.
CCGAAGATCGTCGTCGTGTCGCCGGTGACGCCGCCCTGGCGCAGAAAGCCGTCGAGGCCCGCGCGCTCGGTGAGGACGTGGAAGTTGATCGCGCGCAGGGCGCGCGTCCCCGCGAAGCGCGCGAACTTGGCGACCAGCCAGCCGCCGATGACGACCAGCACGGCAACCAGCAGGCGCGGCAGGAACGCTCCGATCTGGTACAGGATCGCCCGCGCGGGCTCGATAAGAATACTGACGCCGTCCATGAGCGCTCCCTTCGTAAATCCGTGACCCGCAACGCGCTCAGCGTCTCGTGCCCGCGCCGGCGATGGCGAGGATGCTTTGCAGCGGCACCTGCACCCAGTCGACCCGGTTGTTCAGCTCATAGCGCAGCTCGTAGAGTGCCTTCTCCAGCTCGAACAGGGCGAGCAGCCCGGCATCGACCGGCGCCAGCGGCAGCGCCGCCGCGAGGGCTTGCGTATAGGCGGCGAGGAAGGCCGCGCGCGTCGCCTGCAGCCAGTCGCGCAACACCGGCGCGAAGCGATCGATCTCCGCGGTGTCGTGCGCCACGCGGCGCAGCGCCGACCAGCGCGCGTAGTCGAACGAGCGCAACATGCCGGCGACGTCGCGCAGCGGCGAGCTCTTCGCGCGACGCTCCTCGAAGCTGCGCGCCGGCTCGCCTTCGAAATCGATGATCACGAAATCGTTGCCTGTGACGAGCACCTGTCCCAGGTGCAGGTCGCCGTGGAAGCGGGTCTTGCTGCCGACCGAAGCGATGTCGGCCGCCTCGAGCCTCGCTTCGAGCGACGCCTGCGCGGCCAGCACCGCCTCGGCATCGGCGCGCGCCGCCGCGGCGAGCTGGCCGAGCCGCGCGCGAACGAGGCTGAACGTCGCGGCCGCCTCCCG
The DNA here is from genome assembly GCA_036503045.1 of Caldimonas sp. Classification (GTDB taxonomy): domain Bacteria; phylum Pseudomonadota; class Gammaproteobacteria; order Burkholderiales; family Burkholderiaceae_C; genus Schlegelella_A. The sequence continues at coordinate 886 of DASXXO010000019.1, forward strand.
ACGCGCCCGCTCGACGAACGCCGCGGCGTCGTCGGCAGTGAGCGGCTCCGGCTCGAACGCCGGATCGCCGCTCGGGTGGGCGAGCGCGACGTGGAGCTCGGCGATGCGCTGGCCGAGCGTCGCCATCAGGGCGAGGAAGCCGCCGTGCGCGTCGGCCAGCGCCCCGGCGGGCTGGCCCGCGGTGCGCAAGTCCTCGCAGAAGCGCTCGAGGTAGTCGAGCGTGTAGTCCCAGGCGTCTCCTTGATTGGTGACATACCGCTGGACGAGGGCGAGCGTCATCGTTCGGCCGCTGCCGTCGACGTGCTCGAGCGCGCCGAGCACCGGAACGCAGTGCCGGAAGCGCGCGACGTCGGTCAGGAAGCGGCCCATCTCGAGCTCGGGGTTGATCCCGGCGCGCAGGCGCCGGTAGCCTTTCAGGAAGAGCGTTTCGTCGAAGGTCACGATCGTGTTGCTGCTCGCGTTGCCGGGCCGCGACACCGGCAGTCCGGCGACGTCGATGGCGAGGGCGCGAAACGCGTCGGTCGGGCGGAACAGAAGCTGGCCGGCCGCGCTCGCGAGCGCGTGGCCAGTGGCGATCGCGCTGACGAGCGCCCGGCAGAACGCCTCGTCGTAGAAGGCGTCGCCCATCACGCCGACGTTGGCCTGCTGGCGCACCTTGGCGATGGCGGCGGGCAGCAGCGCGTTCATCCGCTCCTCGTCCTGCTCCTCCCAGCCGAGGGCGAGCGGCAGGAGATACGTCGACGGCTCGGTCGGACCCTCGATCTCGAGGATCGGCAGCATCCAGCTCGATCCGTCGGCGTCCCAGACCGCGTGGTCGACGACGCGGGCGCGCACGATCGGCGTGCCCTTGTCCGCGTACCAGCGCTGGATCTCGATGAAGCGCGGCAGCGTATCGGTCTCCAGCTGCGCGCGCATGCGCTCGGCCATGCCGATCCGCCACGGCATGACGCGGTCGCGGAAGAAGCTCGTCCAGCCGTCGAAGAGGACCAGCGTCGGCCGGTCGTGCAGGGCGATGCCCTCCTGGTGCCAGACCGGCGCAGCGGTGTCGGCGGAGAGCCGGAACCAGTAGAAGCCGTAGGAAGGCAGAGTCAGCAGGTAGGGCAGCTCGCCGATCGGCGGGAACGCCGTGCGGCCGAGCATCTCGACCGGCACGCGGCCGCGATACTCCGCGAGGTCGAGCTCGACCGGCTGCGCCGCGCGTGACAGGTTGAACACGGTGAGGATGATGTCGTCCTCGTATTCGCTCAGGTAGGCGAGGATCTTCCGGTTGCCGGGCTTGATGAAGCTGCGCCTGCCGCGGCCGAACGCGTGGCTCGCCTTCCTGACGGCGAGCATGCGCTTGGTCCAGCTGAGGAGCGAGCTCGCGTCGCGCGACTGCGCCTCGACGTTGAGCGCCTCGTAGCCGTACATCGGGTCCATGATCGGCTGCAGGTACAGCCGTTGCGGGTCGGCGCGCGAGAAGCCGGCGGTGCGGTCGGGGCTCCACTGCATCGGCGTGCGCACGCCGTTGCGGTCGCCGACGAAGACGTTGTCGCCCATGCCGATCTCGTCGCCGTAGTAGATGATCGGCGAGCCGGGCATCGACAGCAGCATTCCGTTCATCAGCTTGACGCGGTCGATGTCGTTTTCCATCAGCGGTGCGAGGCGTCGGCGGATGCCGAGGTTGATGCGCGCCCGCTTGTCGGCGGCGTACATGTTGTACATGTAGTCGCGCTCCTTGCTCGTCACCATCTCGAGCGTCAGCTCGTCGTGGTTGCGCAGGAAGATCGCCCACTGACAGCCCTCGGGGATCTCCGGCGTCTGCTGCATGATCTCGACGATCGGATAGCGGTCCTCCTGGGCGATCGCCATGTACATCCGCGGCATCAGCGGGAAGTGGTATGCCATGTGGCATTCGTCGCCGTCACCGAAGTACTCGCGCACGTCCTCCGGCCACATGTTGGCCTCGGCGAGCAGGAACCGGTTCTTGTACTCGGCGTCGATCGCCGCGCGCAGCTTCTTGATGACGACGTGCGTCTCCGGCAGGTTCTCGTTCGACGTGCCGTCGCGCTCGACGAGGTAGGGAATCGCGTCGAGGCGGAAGCCGTCGACGCCCATGTCGAGCCAGAAGCGCATCGTGTCGAGCACCGCCTCGAGCACCTTCGGGTTGTCGAAGTTGAGGTCCGGCTGGTGGCTGAAGAAGCGATGCCAGAAGTACTGCTTGGCAACCGGGTCCCAGGTCCAGTTCGAGGTCTCGGTGTCGGTGAAGATGATGCGGGTGCCGGCATACTTCTCCGGCGAGTCGCTCCACACGTAGAACTTCCGGTAATACGAGTCGCGCGGCGAACG
>DASXXO010000020.1:0-2915 GCA_036503045.1 Caldimonas sp.
CTGGCCGTCAGCACGCTCGCCTCATACGTCGCGCTCGATCTCGCCCGCCGCGTCCGCGTGCTGCGCACGCGCTCCGGCGCGCTCTGGCTGCTCGGCGCCTCGTCGGCGATGGCGATCGGCATCTGGTCGAGCCAGGTGATCGGCATCGCCGCGGATCCGCCGGCGTTCGCTTTCGGCTACCACGGCTTCGGCACGCTCGGCGTCTGGGCGGCCGCGCTGGCGGCGGGCGTCGCGGGGCTCGGCGCAGTCAGCGGACGCATCGCGACGCCGGGCCGGGTCGCCTTCGGTGCCGTCGCGCTCGGCGTCGGCGCGGTCGGCACGCATGCGCTGGCCCTCGCGCCGCTCGGTCTCGTCCCGGGCGTCGACTGGGCGATCTTGCCGCTCGTCGCCGCGTTCGCCGGTGCCGTCGGCGGCTGCATGATCGCGCTCGGCGCGTTCTTTCGCGGCGGCGACCGCACCAAGGCGGCGACGCTCGGCTGGCAGATGACTTCGGCGTTCGTCTTCGGCGCGAGCCTGGTCGCCAGCCAGCAGCTCGTCTTGGGCGCCGCCGGCCTCACCGAGCAGACCGGCTCGCTCAACGCCGACGGGCTTTCGTCGGTGACGCTCGTGCTGTTCGCGTCGATCGGCTCTTGCGTGATCCTCTTCGTCGGCCTGCTGTTCTCGGTCCTCGAGGCGCGCTTGCGCAGGTCGCTGCGACGCGCCGAGACCGAGCTGCAGCGGGCCAGCTTTCGCGACGGGCTGACCGGGCTGCCGAACCGCCTGATGTTCGACGGCATGCTCGCGCAAGCGGTGCCGCAGGCCGAGAGCGCGCGCGAGCGGCTGGCGATCCTCTTCATCGACCTCGACGGCTTCAAGCCGATCAACGAGACGCTCGGCCACGCGACCGGCGACCTCGTGCTGCGCGAGATCGCGGCACGCCTGAAGCGCTTCGCGCGCCCCGAGGACCGCGTCGCGCATCTCGGCGGCGACGAGTACCTGATGCTGATCGGCGGCGACCCGAGCGCGGAGGACGCGGCGATCTTCTCGGAGCGGCTGCAAGCGCAGATCGGCGAGCCGTGTCGCATGAACGGGCGCGAGGCGACGGTGACGAGCTCGATCGGCATCGCGCTCTATCCCGAGCACGGCCCGATGTCGGCGCTGATAGCCAACGCCGAGGCGGCGATGCGCTCCGCGAAGAGCGGCGGCGGCGCCGGCTATGCGTTCTTCGAGCAGCGCATGACGAGCGGCGCACGCGACCAGCTTGAGCTGCTGCGCGACCTGCGCCGCGCCTTGAGCGAAGGCCAGCTGCACCTCGTCTACCAGCCGAAGATCCACGCGCCGAGCGGCGAGATCACGGGCGCCGAGGCGCTGATGCGCTGGGAGCATCCGCTGCGCGGCCTGGTCGGCCCCGACCAGTTCATCCCGATCGCCGAGCGCTTCGGCCTGATCGGCGCAATGGGCAACTGGCTGATCGAGGAGGCGTGCCGGCAGGCCGGCGCATGGCGCGATGCGGGCCTTCAGATGCGCGTCGCGATCAACCTCTCGGCGCACCAGCTGCGCCATCCCGACCTCGCCGACCGGATCGACATGGCGCTCAAGCGCAACGCGATCAAGCCGCAGCTCCTCACCTGCGAGATCACCGAGTCGGTGGCGATGGAAGATGCGTCGAACGCGATCCGCATGGTCGAGCGTCTGAGCCAGCTCGGAGTCAACATCTCGATCGACGACTTCGGCACGGGCTATTCGAGCCTGTCGTATCTGCGCAAACTCCGCGCCGGCGAGCTCAAGATCGACAAGAGCTTCGTGCTCGACCTCGAGACCAGCGCCGACGCGCGCGCGGTCGTCGACGGCATCGTCAAGCTGGCGCAGGCCCTCGGCCTCAAGGTCGTCGCCGAAGGCGTCGAGACCGAGGCGCAGCACCAGATCCTGCGCTCGTTCGGCTGCCACGAGCTGCAGGGCTTCCTGTTCGCGCGGCCGATGTCGGCGCGGGCGCTGTCGAATTGGGCGATGGAGGACGTCGGCCCGCGCGCGCTCGAGTTCCGCGACTCGCTCTACCGGCCGACGGCCGCGGGCGCGCTGCACTAGGCCCCGCCAAGCCCCGCGGCGTCGTCGTTCCTACGTCGTTCCTACAATGGGGACGATGCAAGCCACAGACTACACGCGCGGCGCCGCCCTGACGCGGATCCTCCAGCAGCGGATCGTCGTTCTCGACGGCGCGATGGGAACGATGATCCAGCGCTACAAGCTCGGCGAGGCCGACTACCGCGGCGAGCGCTTCCGCGACCATCCGAAGAGCCTGAAGGGCAACGGTGACGTGCTCCAGCTCACGCGGCCCGACGTCGTCGAGGCGATCCACGAGGCGTACCTGCGCGCCGGCGCCGACATCGTCGAGACCAACACCTTCGGCGCGACACGCATCGCCCAGGCCGACTACGGCCTCGAGGCCGCGGTACGCGAGATGAACGTCGAGGGCGCGCGGCTCGCACGCGAGGCGTGCGATCAATTCGCGAGCGCCGACAAGCCGCGCTTCGTCGCCGGCGCGCTCGGGCCGACGCCGAAGACGGCGAGCATCAGCCCCGACGTCAACGATCCGGCGGCGAGGAACGTCACCTTCGCCGAGCTGCGCGACGCGTACCGCGAGCAGGCCGAGGGCCTCCTCGAGGGGGGCTGTGACCTGTTCCTGGTCGAGACGATCTTCGACACGCTCAACGCCAAGGCGGCGATCTTCGCGCTTGACGAGCTGATGGAGGAGAGCGGCGAGCGCTTGCCGGTGATCGTCTCCGGCACCGTCACCGACGCTTCCGGCCGGATCCTCTCGGGACAGACGGTCGGCGCGTTCTGGCACAGCGTCCGGCACGCGCGTCCGCTCGCCGTCGGCCTCAACTGCGCCCTGGGCGCGGCGCTGATGCGGCCGTATCTCGAGGAGCTGGCCCGTC
>DASXXO010000021.1:0-4563 GCA_036503045.1 Caldimonas sp.
CGGCCGAGGCCGCCGCTCGCGCCGGTGACGAGTGCGCGCCGGCGCGTTGCCGCCGCCGTCATCGCGCGCTTGCCCAAGCGACGTCGAGGACGACCGCGATGCGTCCCGAGGCGACCTCGCGAGCGTCGTGCAGCACGCGGAACGCGTAGAGGATGCGTCCCGCGTCCGCTGCCTGGCGCTCGGCGCGGACGATGAGCTCGTCGGGCGCGGCGGCCGGCAGGTCGTCGAGGCGGCGGCGCGCGAGGCGGACGTCGCGCGCGCTGGCCAGAACCCCGGGCGCGGCGCGGCCGCCCGCGGCGTCGGCCGCGAGCGCGCCGTGCAGCGCCATCGCCTGCGCGGCGTATTCGATCGCGGCGCTCGCGAGCAGGCCGCTCGCGCTGCGCAGCGGATGGCGCGGGTCGCGATGGTTGACGGCGATGCACTCGATCGCCGAAGCGCTCCACGCGCTCATGCGCTCGAGCAGGCACATCGGCCCGCGGTGCGGAATCCAGGCGCCGAGCGCCGCGCGGTCGAGCGTCGTCGGCGTCACGCGCCGTCCTTCGTCGTCGCCGTCCGCTCGACCGTCGCGACGAGGAGGACGTTCGCGAACGGCGTTGCCCCGTGCATCGGCTCGGTCGCGACGCTGAAGCCGAGCTCGGCGAGGCGAGCCTGCCACGCGGCGAGCGGACGCCCGCAGAGCTGGCGAAAGCCGTGGCCGCGCGCGAACAGGACCATGCGGTCGACCCGGCGGCTCACCGCAAAGCCCGTCCTGGATGCGGCGTCGCCGACCCGCAGCACGAGCCGGCCGCCGAGCGGCAGCGCGGCGCGCACGCGCGCGAGCACAGCGTCCTGCTCGCCTTCGCTCACGTAGTGGAGGACGTCGAGCAGCACGACGGTGTCGACCTTCGGGAACGCGGCGGTTCGCATGTCGGCGCAGACGATGTCGGCGCCGTCGCCGAGCGCATCGCGCGCGCGCGCGACGTCGCGCGCCTGCAGCTCGATGCCGCTGACGCGCACGTCGAGCGGCGGGGCGGCCCACCCGCTCGGCCAGCGGCCCTGGCGCGCCACTGCGGCTGCCGCGGCGAGCAGGCTGGCGAGCAGCCCCTGGCCGCAGCCGATGTCGAGCACGCGAGTCCGCGGCGCGATCACGCCGCGCGCGAGGAGCTGGCCGAAGACCGGATCCCAGCGCAGCTTGCCGCGCGCGAAGTGCCAGGCGAAGCGGCCGGAGCGCCGATACGGCGCGCTCGCCGCCGCGACCAGCGCGCGCCAGGTCGGAAGCGCGTCGACGCCGATCATGCGGAGGGTGCGGAGCTCGCCGTCGGCGCTTCGAGACGCGCGGCGAGCGGCAGCGTGACCGGCACGAGCGCGAGCGCGCGCGCGCGTTCGATGAGCGCCGGCAGCACGGCGAGGAGGAGCGGAACGCCGTCCTGCGTGCGTGCGGCGTTGCCGTCGTGGGCGAGCAGGATGTCGCCGGCCCCTAGTCCGCCGGCCAGGCGCGCGAGCATCGCGGCCGGATCGCGCCGCACGGTGTCGAAGCCGCGCCGGGTCCAGCTCACGAGCTGCAGGTCGAGCCGCTGCAGCACCGGCGCGAGGAACGGATTGCGCAGCCCCGCGGGGGCACGGAAGAAGCGCGGCGCCTCTCCCGTGATGTCGGCGATCGTCTCCTGCGCGGTGCCGATCTCGCGCTCGATCGACCCCGGGCCGAGCAGAGAGAAGCTGTGCGCATGGCGGTCGCTGTGGTTTTGCACGCTGTGACCCCGCGCGACGATCTCGCGGCACAGCAGCACGTGGCTGCGCGCGCGCGCGGCGATGCAGAAGAAGGTTGCGTGCACCCGATCGCGTTCGAGCAGGTCGAGCAGCGCCGGAGTCACCGCCGGGTCGGGACCATCGTCGATCGTGATCGCGATCTCGCGCCGCGCGATCGCGGCGCGCGGCAAACGCGTCCAGTTGCTGCCGAGCCAGCGCGAGCGCGGCCACAGCCCGCCGGCGGTGAGGACGACGTGATTCGCGGCGATCGCGCCAAGCGCCCACGGCCAGGCCGTGGGCTCGGCGAGCAGCGCCGCGGCCGCGCCGGCGTGCCACACGGCAGATGCCTTCGCGTACGCCGGCCAAGCCCGCGCCGCCCGCGCTTGGCGCGCGCCGGGCAGCATGCGGTCGTTCGAGTCGCTCACGGCGCGATCTTCCCACGCGCCGCGGGGCGCGAACGGTCGCCGCGCCCGAGCCAGGCGGCCGAGAACGCAAGGCAGAGCAACGCGCCGGGCGCGACGACGATGCCGACCGACTCCAGCACCGGAATCTGCGAGCTGGCGAGCAGGCCGAACGACGCCACCGTCGTCAGGTTGGCGAGCAGGAGCGACGCCAGCGTGTCGGCATCGACCTCCGCGCGCTCACGCAGGTGGTCGAAGAAAAGCGCGTAGTTGGAGCCGATCGCGACCGTGAGCAGCAGGCCGACGAGATGGAGGATGCCGAGCGCCGCGCCGGCGAGCGTCAGCGCGGCGAGCACGACCAGGGTCGCGGCGGCAACCGGCACCGCGACGGCGGCCAGACGCCGCGCGCTGCGCAGCTGCCAGGCGAGCAGGAACGCGACCGCGACTGCGCCGAGCGCCGCCTGCCACTCGGCTTGGTGCAGGAAGCGCGCATAGATCGCATCGAGCTCGGCCTTGACGGCGACGACGCGCGCGCCGGCGACGTCGGCGATCGCGGCGCGCACGCGCGCGACGTCGAGCACCGCGCCCTCGCGTGCCTGCAGATTGACGAGCGACCGCCACGGCCGCGTCGCATCGCCGGCGACCAGCAGCGCATCGACCGTCGTCGCGAGCGGCGTCCCGCCGAGCGAAGCACGCGTGAGCGGCGCCTGCGTGCGCGCGGCGGCGACGTCGGCGACGAACGGTGCGAGGCGTGCGGCGGGCAGCGGCCCGTCGGCGGTGGCTTGCGCGAGGCGCCCCTCGAGAATCGCCGCTTCGGGCAGCGCTGCGCGCCGGCGCGCCTGCGTCGCCGCGGCGGGCAGCAGCCGCACCGGCGAGTCGTAGCCGACGATGACGTCGTCGCTGAGGAGGGCGTCGAGGCGGGCGCCGAGCGCCTCGGCGCCCGCGAGCGCGCCTTGCTCGTCGGGCGCCGCGACGGCGACCAGCGTTCCGGCGTCGGCAGCGCCGACGTCCGCGCGCAACGCCGCGTCGAGCGCGAGCTCGGACGGCCGCACCGGGCTCAGTGCCGAAAGCTCGCCGTGCCACGGCGAAGGCGCGACGAAGAGCACGGCAAGCGCCGCCACGGCGAGCACGGCGACCGCGCCGCGGTAGCGTGGCAGCCACCCGCTCGCGCCGGCCATGAAGCGCGCGAGCTGGCGTCGAAGGCCGGTCGTCGGCGCGCCGCCCGGCACGAGGGCCGGGAAGACGAACCGGGTCGTCGCCGCTGCGGCGGCGAGGCCCGCGATCGAGAAGACGCCGAGTTGGGCGAGCCCGGGAAAGCCGGTGAAGACGAGCGCCGCAAAGCCGATCAGCGAGGTGAAGAGGCCGAGCCGCACCGTCGGCCAGCTCTCGCGTCGCCAGCGTTCGGCGCCGCCGCCGCGCGCCTGGATGAGGTAGTAGATCGCATAGTCGACTGCCTCGCCGATCAGCGTCGTTCCGAAGCCGAGCGTCAGGCCGTGCACCTGGCCGAAGCCGATGCTCACCGCTGCGATGCCGGCGAGGATGCCGGTCGCGACCGGGAGCAGCGCGACGGCGAGCGCGCGCAGCGACCGGAACGCGAGGCAGAGCAGCACGATCACGATCGCCGAGCCGAGTGCGGCGAGGCGCTCGACCTCGCCCCGGATGCGCGCGCGCGCATCGACCGCGAACTTCCCTGCGCCCGAGACGACGAGGCGAAGGCCGGGCGTCGCCGCGCGCGCGAACGCTCCATCGACCGCGGCGAGCGCGCGCTGCTGGCCGTCGATGTCGGCGCCGTCGGCCGCGGTCGTTGCGATCAGCACGGCGCGCGGCGCGCTCCGCGAGACCCAGACGCCGTGCTCGATCCTCGGCGCGCGCGCCGGCGTGAGCGCCTCGGCAATGCGCAGCGTCTCGCCGGTCGGGTCGCGGAACAGGATCGGCTTGACGATCGCTCCTGCCGGCGTTGCGAGCAGCGCGACGGTCGCGTCGATCGCGTCGCGCAAGCCCTCGACGCTGAAGTGCGCGACGTCGATTGCAGAGCTCAGCTGGTAGCGGTGCTCGAAGAGGAAGCGGCCGGCGTCGGCCCAGGGTGCGGTCTCGCCGTTCTGCACCGACGCGAACAGCCCGCTCGCGCGCAACGCGGCGGCGACCCCGCGCGAGGCCTCTGCGCGCGCCACGCCGGCGGATGCTTCGCTGCTGCCCGACGGCACGCCCTCGATTCCGATCAGGACCAGGCGCGATGTCGCGCCGCTCCGCAGCTGGTCGAGAAGGACCGCCTGCTCCGCCGTCGGCGACGCGGGCAGGAACGCCGAGAGATCGGCGACGTAATGGGCGCGCCAGGCGAGCGCGCTTGCCGCGACCACGGCGACGAGCCACAGCACGACTGCCCGCGCCCCGAGGCGCGCCGCGCCGCGGCTCATCGCCGCGTCGGCGTCACGGCGCG
>DASXXO010000022.1:0-5473 GCA_036503045.1 Caldimonas sp.
AGCCGGGCGACGATTCGCCGCGCCACCGTCGCTGCCTCGCGCTCGCGAAGGACGATCTCCGCCTCGAGGCGCGGCATGGTCAGCGTGTCGCGCCAGGTCGGTGCGGCGTTCGCATCGGGTCGGCCGGCGCGGCGGTCGCGCGGATGCCGCGGCAGCGCCTCGACCGAACCGGCCGGCGCCGTGACCTCGGTCGTGTGCGGACGAAAACCCTCAAACGCGGCCTCGGCCATCGCGACGCCGAACACGCCGTTGAGCGCGACGATGACACCGGGTGCGTTGCGACGCGTATGGTCGCAGGCGAGGACGCTGCCGTCGAGGCCATCGCGAACGAACCGTGCCGCGGCTTCGAACACGCGCGGCTCGGCGCCACGGAAGCGATAGATGCTCTGCTTCGGATCGCCGACGATGAAGATCCCGGGCGGGCTCTGTCCGCTCGCACCGCCACCGGCGCCCGCGTAGCCCGAGAGCCAGGCATGCAGGGCATGCCACTGCAGCGGGCTGGTGTCCTGGAACTCGTCGATGAGGAGGTGCCGGACGCGCGCGTCGAGACGCTCCTGCACCCACCCGGCGAGCTCGTCGTCGCGCAGGATCTCCAGGGCACAGCGCTCGAGGTCGGCCATGTCGGCATAGCCGCGCGAGCGCTTGTAGTCGGCGAAAGCGACCAGCAACGCGCGGACGAGCCGCACCATGCGCTGGTGTTCGATCCGAGCATCCTGCTGCTCGATCTGCTGCCACAGCAGGCCGAGCGCCTGCTGCGTGTCGGCGAGGACAGCATTGGCCTTGCTGAGGACGCGCGGCTCGTCCTTGTCGGTATAAAGGGCGCGCCACGCGGCTTCGAACAAGCTGCGCGGGTCGCGCGATTCGAATGCAGCGACGAGCCGGGCGGCGGCCTCCTGTTGGGTCTTCGCGCCGCGGCCGAGGACCTCGGCGAGTCGACTCAGGCGGCCTTGCCAGAAGACGTCGAGCACGGCCTCGACGGGATGTTCGAACCGATCGGTCTCCGGCCAGAGCGCCGCCGCCGGTTCGACGCTCTCGTCGAGCACGCCTGCCTCGTCGGCCATCTCGAACTCGACCCGCCGCCACCAGGCTGCGGCAAGCCACTTTCCGAGCTGCGTGCGGCCTCGGCGCGCAGTCGTCGCCGCGTAATCCTCGCGCAGCACAGGATCGCGCAGGACGCGCGCGTGGAAGGCGCGCAGCACCGCTGGGCGGTGGTCTTCGAGATCCTCGATCAGCTCCATGTCCGGCGCCAAGCCGAGACGATCGAGCAACGCCATCGGGGCGGCGCGCAGGAGCTGCGCGAACCAGGCATGGAAGGTACGGATCTCGATCGGTCGGCCGGCCGCGAGGACGCGGCCGTGCAAGGTCGCGAGCTCGTCGGCGAGCGATTCGGCCCGCCTGGGCGCGACGCCGCGCACGACGAGCGCCGCGACGCGCTTGGCATGGCTCGAGCGCGGCGCGGAATGCTCCGCGAGCCAGTCGTGCAGCCGTTGCCGCATCTCGCCGGCGGCGGCGCGCGTGAAGGTGATGGCGAGAATCTCGTGCGGCGCGACGCCATCGAGCAATGCGCGCAGCATGCGCGAGACCAGCATCCAGGTCTTGCCCGAGCCGGCGCACGCCTCGACCACGCAGCTGCGGGCGGGATCGCAGGCGACCGCGTAGAACGCCTCGCGCGAGGCCGGCACGCCGTCGACGCGGAAGGCAGGCGCGGTCATTCCTGCGCGCTGTCGATCGGCAACGGCAGATCGGGCTCGGGCGACCAATGGTCGCGACGGCAGAGGCCGCGCGCGTCGCAGTGCTCGCACGCGGTTCCCTCGCCGAGCGGCGGCAGCGCAGCGCCCGCGCGGACGCGACGGAGGACATCGGCGATGCCGTCCATCAGCGCCGCTGCCGTCGCCGCGACGTCGACATGCTCGTGGACCTCGAGCCCGCGGCTCGCGTCCATCGCGAGATAGAAGGCACTGAGCGGCAGCGGACTTTGCGCGCCCACCAGCGCGGCGTAGAACGCGAGCTGGGTATCCTCGAAGCGATCCCGAACGATCTCCTTGAGCCTGCTGGAGCTGCCGGTCTTGTAGTCGATCAGCTCGAGCCGGCAGCCGTCGTCGACGACATCGATGCGATCGATGCGACCCTGCAACTCGATTCCACCGAGCGCCTCCGGCGCCGCCCGCAGCTCGACCTCGCCCTCGGACCACGCCGCTCCCGCAGCTTCGCGCTCGTGCAGCCAGGCGATGTAGCGCGGCACAAGCACCTCGAAAGAGGCGCTGAACGGCAGGAAGGCGGCCTCGTCGAGGCCGTGCGACGCGACGCTCGCCGCCCCGACGGCACGCAGCCGTGCGACGTCGGCGGCGATGTCCGCGCCGGGTTCGCGGCCGAGATGGAACGCGTGCAGAACCTCGTGCAGCCACTTGCCGTAGTCGCGCTTCTCGACTTCGGCGTCGAGCTCGTCGGCGGCGCGCAGGCCGAGCACGCTCTGCGCGAAGAAGCGATACGGGCACGCGCGCAGCGCCTCGAAGGTGCTGGCCGACAGGCGGTGCGGCAGTCGCTCGGCGCCGATCGACGGCGCCCCCGGTCGGATCGGTGTCGGCTTGATCGCCCGTTCGATCCGCGGGTCGCGCCACGGGCGCAAGGCCGAACCGCGTTCGCACAGCGCCAGGTCCAGCCAGTCGACGAACGTGCTGTTCGCGAGTGGATCGGCATCGTCGATGCGGCGCCGAAACAGCGTGACCTCGGACAGCCGGAGCAGCTGCGCGAACGCGAGCAGCTCCGCCTCGCGCTGGCGGATCGGATCGACCAGCCCCGCGGCCTGCCCCGCGGCGCGCGGCAAGAGCGAATCGCTCGCGCTCGGCGCGCCGAGGCGGCGATCGTCGGCCCCGGGCAGGACGGCGGCAGCGAACGGGCGCAGCATCGCGCGTGCGAGCGGCGTGATCACGACGTCGGCCGGCATCGGCATCGAATTGGCGTCGACGGGATCGGGAGGAAGGAAGGTCTCGCGCTCGAAGACGTCGTCGACCCAGCGCGTGAAGTCCGCCAGCGTCATCGGTTCCAGGTCGCCCGAGAGCTGGGCGCGGCGCCATGCTTCGAGCGGCGGGTCGATGCCCAGCGCCGAGAGTGCCTGTCGCCCTGCCGTGTCGGCGCGCAGGTGCGCGAGCGAGCCTGCGCTGTCGAGCGCCGCCGCGAGCGCATCGAGCCAGTCGACGAGCGAGCGCCGCGGAGCACGCGCGAGCGCATCGACGATGCCGATTGCGTCGTCACGCAATGCCGACGCGGCCGCTTCGAGCGCAATGCGTGCCAAGCCCTTCCGGTCAGCAACCTGCTCCTTGCGCAGCGCTGCTTCGAGTGCTTCCAGCGCGGACGTGCGTGCGACCCCGATCGGGGCTGCCTTCAGCCAGTCGAGCCAAGCATCGGCGCTGGCGTCGTGCCGCGCCGCCGCGAGCAACGCCATCACCGTGGCGCCGGCGCGCGTCGTCGCGAGCTTCCAGCCCGTCTCGTCGCGCATGACGACTTCGCTTCGCTCGAGCAACGCCCGGACGCGTCGGACGAGCGCGCGGTCCTGCGCGATCAGCGCGACCGGCGTCTCGCCGCGCTCGACGTGCACCAGCACTTGCGCTGCCGCGGCCGACGCCTCGTCTTCGAAACCGTCGCACACGTGGAACGCCGGGGGCGCCGCCGGAACATCGCGAAACGGAGCGAAGGGGTCGACATCGGTATCGATCCGCAGCGCAGGCACCGTGGCGCGCTCGAGCAGCGATCGAGCCAGCGGGTCGACGCCGCCGGCAACGACCATCACCCAGGCGGCGGGCTGCGCTGCGAACAGGCGATCGGTCGCACTCGTCGCGGATTGCATCGCCCACTCGAGCGCGATCTGGGAAAGCAGCTTCTCCTTGGCGCCGGGACCGCCATGCACGTCCAGGAGCGTGCGCGCGCGCTGCCCCCACGCGCCACGCTCTTCGGGCACGACGGTGGCTGCAGCGCCCATCAATGCATGGGCGGTCGCAACGACACGCGACGCGCCTTGAGCGAAGCCGCGCGGATCGCGGCGCGACCATTCGCCGGCCCACGGCTGCCGGGCGAGATGGTGCAACGCGAGCAGGGCGTCGTGCGCCATTCCCCAGCCGAGCTCTGCGGCGCCGCGGCGCGGCAGGGGCCCGAGCGATGCCGCGAGCGTCCATGTCGTCTCGACGCGTGGCATCCAGCCGCCGCCGGCAGCGAACGACCGGCGCGCGGGCGCCAGGAGCTGCACGAACGGAAGCAGAACGACGACGTCGCGCAAGGCGAGGCGCTCGTCCTTCGCCCACGAGCGAATGCGCTCGGCGACGTCGTCCCACGGGGCGACACCGCAGACATCGAGGGTAGCGCGGGCTATCGTCGCCATAGGGAAGAGGGAGGCTTCGCAGCGCCTCGTCGCGGGCGCCTGTGCCACAATGATTGTGCCTTCCGGCGCACGCTCGCAGACGGCGCTTTCGTCTCCATTTCACGTGCAGGCACGAGGATTCACATGAGCAGCGAGCTGATCACCCACACGTCCGACGCATCGTTCAATGCCGATGTCATCGAGGCCGCTACGCCGGTCCTGGTCGACTACTGGGCCGAATGGTGCGGCCCGTGCAAGATGATTGCGCCAATCCTCGACGAGGTCTCCAAGGACTACGACGGCAAGCTCCGCATCGCCAAGATGAACGTCGACGAGAACCGCGACGTCCCTGCCAAGTACGGCATCCGCGGCATCCCGACGCTGATGCTGTTCAAAGACGGCCAGCTCGCCGCGACCAAGGTCGGGGCGCTCTCGAAGGCGCAGTTGACCGCCTTCATCGACTCTCACCTATAATCGGCTTCAACGAAGGAACCCGCGCGTCCAAAGACGCCCGGGCTCCGGCACGAGACGACCACCCGGGCACCTAGCCGCCGATCCCACCCGATCGGGTGACTGGGTTGCCGTCCGGGCCCGAAGCGCTCGCCGCTTCACCTCCCGACCGCCGCTTTTCGACGTCCCGGGCTGCATTCGACGCAGCCTCGTACGCCCGGCCGATCAACACACCGGGCACCCTCCTCCGAGCTTTCCAGCGCCGCTCGGCGCCCTCCTCATGCACCTCTCAGAACTGAAGCTGATCCACGTCTCCGAGCTCATCAAGATGGGCGAGGCGCTCGAGATCGAGAACGTCGCCCGCATGCGCAAGCAGGAGCTGATGTTCGCGATCATGAAGAAGCGCGCCAAGGGCGGCGAGCAGGTCTTCGGCGACGGCGTGCTCGAGGTCCTGCCCGACGGCTTCGGGTTCCTGCGCTCGCCGGACGCCAGCTACATGGCGTCGACCGACGACATCTACCTCTCGCCGAGCCAGGTGCGCCGCTTCAACCTGCACACCGGCGACATGGTCGAAGGCGAGGTTCGTGTTCCCAAGGACGGCGAGCGCTACTTCGCGCTGGTCAAGGTCGACAAGATCAACGACCTGTTGCCCGAGGAGAGCAAGCACAAGAT
>DASXXO010000023.1:0-3765 GCA_036503045.1 Caldimonas sp.
CTGCAGGTCGAGCTCGGCGAGGTTGGAGAGCGCGCGCAGCCCTTGCGCGCGGTGCTCGCGGTCGCCCTTGGCGAGGAAGAACTCGGCGACGTCGAGGAAGAAGCCCACGTTCGTCGCGTTGGCACGCCGCTCGTCGAGATAGATGCGCGTCCACTCGTCGGGGCGCGCCGCTTTCAAGCGCTGGAGCGCGGCGCTGGCGTTCACCGCCGGCGTGATGGCGACCGCGATCGATGCCGATGCGAACCCGTCGGCATCGCCGACCTTTTTCGCACGATCCCCTACCGGCGCATCGTTCTCCGCCGCGGCGAGCGACTGGGCCATCGCCGGCGCCGGCGCGGCCGCCACGCGCGGGGTGCGCGCCGCGGCCCGCTCGTCGCGCTTGCTCTCGCGCAGCAAATCCACGCGCTGGCGGCGCCCATCCTCGGCCGGCACCAGGATACCGGCGCTGTTCGGGTTCGTCGCTTCCTTGGCGATCGCCAACGGCGGCGGCACGTCGCCTTTCGGGAAGTCGCGGTTCCACCAGGCGACGCGGGCCTCGAAGCGGCGCACGACCTGGGCGAGGCGCGCGGCGTCGCTCTCGACGCGGCGCTTCGTGGTGTTCGCGGCGATCCGGTCGTAGGCGGCGCGCAGCTCCGCGGGCGGCTCGATCTCGTTGCGCACGTAGTCTTCGACCTGCTCGAGGACGAGGAGCGAGGTCTCGCGCGTCGCCAGGCCGAAGCGCTTGCCGATCTCGCGGATCCGGACCTTGTTCGTGCGCGACTCGCCTTCGAGCGACGCGAGCGTCAGACGCGCCCACTGCAGCGCTGCGAGCTGCGAGGCGTTGCGCCCGGCCTGGATCGGCACGACGCGGGTCGTCGTCGCACCGCTTGCGTCGCGCACGCGCAGCGTGACTTCCGCAGCCTCGGCAGTGAGCACGCCGGCGACGACGAGCCTGGCCGCCGCAGCGCTCTGCGACTGCGCGACCAGCTCGCGCGCGCCGAGCGCGCTCAAGCCGGCGAGCTCGCTGCCGCGGCGAAGCAGCGCGCTGATCGCCGCCTCGCGCGTCATCGTCGCGAGATCGATGCTGCGCCCGCCCGTTGCATCGGCAAACGCCCGCAGCGCCGCCGGGTCGCTGCTGTCGGCGCTGCTGATCGCGTACACCGGCACCGGGAACGCGAGCCGCCACGGCGCGCCGTAGTTCGCGAGGCCGTCGCTGAACCAGAGCGCCTCGCGCGAGACGCCGTCGTGGCGTACCGCGCCGAGGTTGCTCGCGCCGTCGTAGACCGTCGTCTCGAGGGCGCGACGGAGCGCCGACCAGTCGGCGCCGCGCACTTCGAAGCGGACCTGTGGCGCCGCGACGTCGGCGACGCGAACCAGTGTGACGCTCGTGTCGCGCACCGCGGCGAAGTAGGCATCGAGGAGCGCGAGCTCGCGGTCGATCCGCCGGTGCGCGCCCGACCCCGATGCGTCCCAGACGATCTGCACGCTTCGCGGCAGCGGCCGCGGCGCAGTGCGCTGCGACACCTGCAGCTCGAGCGCGAAGTAGCGCTCGCCGGCGAATTCCGCGGTCGCGACGGCCGCGCCCTGGCCGCCCGTCGCCAGCTTGAGCACGACCGGCTCCTTCGGCAGAACGGCTTCGTCGCGCGCCGAATGCGCGACGAAGCCGCCGGCGGGATCGCGCTCGAAGCGCAGCCCGAGCGTGGCCGAGGCGCTCAGCTCGGGCGCGATCGTCGCGCCGGGCACGCGCAGCGCGACCGCGAAATGGCGCACGCGCTCGACGTACGCGAGCGGGATGCGCAGCCGGCTCGACGCCGGCTCGACGATGCGCAGCTCGACCGTGCGCGTCCTGCCCGGCAGGAGCGGATAGATGCGCAGCTCGTAGTTGTTGCCGATCGTCGTCTGCAGGAGGCCTGGATCGACGCGGCGGCGTGCGATGTCCTCGAACACCTGCTGCGCGCGCGCCTTTTCGACTGGCACCGCAGCGCGCGGCTTGCCGTCGACGTCGAGGGCGAAGCCGGCCACGACCTGCCCCGGGGCGAGCGGGAACCGGAGCTTGCCTTCGAGGATGCGCTGGTTGGGATTGAAGAACACCATCTGCACGGTGGTCGCCGCGGCGCTGCCGGCGACCTCGACGTCGACTCGCAGCGACTCGATGCGGACCGGCTGCTCTGCGCCCTCGACCCGCAGCACCGGCGCGCGCCAGGCGACTTCGGGCGCCGACACCGGAGGCGGCGATTGCGCGAACGCGATCGCGCCGCCCATCGAGGCGACGCCGACGACGACGCGGAGGCAAGAGTGGAACGATCTGGCAGGCATGGCGCGACCTCCGTGGGCGGCCAGAGCGGGGTGCGCGGCCGGACCCTCCGTGAAACGTGCCGCACACGGGTTCGGGGTGAACTGCAGCGGCGCTTCGGAGGGCGCACGTAAAATGCGCGACCTTTCGCCTGCTGCATGAACGTCCTCCGCTTCGCAGATCTCGTGGCCGCCGGCCGGCTGTCGGGACAGCGCGTCTTCATCCGCGCCGACCTCAACGTTCCGCAGGACGCCGCCGGCAACATCACCGAAGACACGCGCATCCGCGCCTCGCTCCCCTGCATCGAGATGGCGCTTGGCGCCGGCGCCGCGGTGATGGTGACGTCGCACCTCGGCCGCCCGACCGAAGGCGAGCCGAAGCCCGAGGACTCGCTCGCGCCGGTCGCCGCGCGCCTCGGCGAGTTGCTCGGCCGCGCGGTGCCGCTCAGAACGAGCTGGGTCGATGGCGTCGACATCGGCACCGGCGAGCTCGTCGTCCTCGAGAACTGCCGCCTCAACAAGGGCGAGAAGAAGAACGACCCGGCGCTGGCAAGGAAGATGGCGGCGCTCTGCGACATCTATGTCAACGACGCGTTCGGCACCGCGCACCGGGCGGAGGCGACGACCTACGGGATCGCCGAGTTCGCGTCCGTCGCCTGCGCCGGCCCGCTGCTCGCCGCCGAGATCGACGCGATCACCAAGGCGCTCGCCGCGCCGAAGCGGCCGCTGGTCGCGATCGTCGCCGGCGCGAAAGTCTCGACCAAGCTCGCCATCCTGCAGAGCCTGGCGAAGAACGTCGACCGGCTGATCGTCGGCGGCGGCATCGCCAACACCTTTCTTCTCGCCGAAGGGCAGCCGATCGGCAAGAGTCTCGCCGAGCCGGCGCTGGTCGACGAGGCGCGGGCCGTGATCACCGCGATGCGTGCGCACGGCGCCGAGGTGCCGCTGCCGGTCGACGCCGTCGTCGCGCGCGAGTTCAAGGCCGACGCGCCGGCGACGACCAAGGACGTCGCCGACGTGCGCGCCGACGAGCTGATCCTCGACATCGGCCCCAGGAGCGCCGAGGCGCTCGCCCAGTTGCTGCAGTCGGCGGGGACGATCGTCTGGAACGGCCCGGTCGGCGTGTTCGAGTTCGACGCGTTCGCGCACGGCACCGAAACGGTCGCGCGCGCGATCGCGCGCTCGCCGGCGTACAGCCTCGCCGGCGGCGGCGACACCCTGGCGGCGATCGCCAAGCACCGGATCGCCGAGCAGATCGACTACATCTCGACCGGCGGCGGCGCCTTCCTCGAGGTGCTCGAAGGCAAGACGCTGCCGGCGCTCGAGATCCTCGAGCGGCGCGCGCGCCAGAGCCGGACCGGCGCATGAGCGATTCCTCGGTTCCGCGCGCCACCAAGATCGTCGCCACGCTCGGGCCTGCGTCGAGCAGCGCGGAGGTGATCGAACGGATAATCCGCGCCGGCGTCGACGTGATGCGGCTCAATTTCTCGCACG
>DASXXO010000024.1:0-4861 GCA_036503045.1 Caldimonas sp.
CGCCGAGCCGCCGCAGGCGGCGGCGTTGCGCGAGCACGTGCCGGGCGCCGAGATCGTTTCCGGCGCGCTCGAGCCTTCCGCGCTCGCGGGCGTCGACCGGGTGCTGAGGAGCCCCGGGCTGGCGCCGAACGATGCGCGCATCGCCAGCGTGCTCGACGCGGCGCGCGCCGCCGGCATCGCGGTGCAGGGCGAGCTCGACCTCTTCGCCGCCGCCCTCGCGGCGCTGCGCCGCGAGCACGACTACGCGCCGAAGATCGTCGCCATCACCGGCACCAACGGCAAGACGACGACGACGGCGATGACCGCGCTCCTGCTCGAGCGCAGCGGGCAGCGCGTCGCCGCGGCCGGCAATATCGGGCCGACGATGCTGCAGACGCTTGCCGATGCGATCGATGGCGGGCCGGCATCGACGCTCGTCGAGCGCCTGCCCGAGGCGTGGGTGCTCGAGCTGTCGAGCTTCCAGCTCGAGGGCGGCGCCGCGAGCGGCTTCGAGGCCGACGCGGCAGCCCTCCTCAACCTCAGCGAAGATCACCTCGACTGGCACGGCTCGTTTGCTTCCTACGGCGCCGCCAAGGCGCGTGTCTTCGGCACGCGCGCGACCATCGTCGTCAACCGCGACGACCCCGCCGCGCTTGCGCTCGTGCCCGTAGCGAAGACGCTGCCGCCGACGCGCAAGGGCCGCGCGCCGAAGGTCGTCGCGCGGCGCGTCGTCACGTTCGGCGCCGGCCTGCCCGAGAAGCCCGGCGACTGGGGTCTCGCGGTCGACCACGACATGGCCTGGCTCGCGCGCGCGCTCGACGACGGCGGCGCGGCGCACGACGGCGTCGTCGTGCAGCACCTGATGCCGGCCGACGCGCTGCGCGTGCGCGGCCGCCACAACGCGCTCAACGCGCTCGCGGCGCTCGCGCTCGCCAGCGCGCTCGGCTGCCCGCTCGCGCCGATGCTGCACGCGCTGCGCGAGTACTGCGGCGAGGCGCACCGGGTCGAGCATGTCGCCCGCATCGGCGACGTCGATGCGTTCGACGACAGCAAGGGAACCAACGTCGGCGCGACGGTCGCCGCGCTGGCCGGCCTGGGCAGCGAGCGTGCGCCGGCCAAGCTCGTCGTCATCCTCGGCGGCGACGGCAAAGGCCAGGACTTCGCCCCGCTCGCCGCGCCGCTCGCCCAGCACGCGCGCGCAGTGCTGACGATGGGTCGCGACGCCGCGGCGATCGAAGCGGCGATCGCCGCGAGCGGCGTCCCGGTCGAGCGCTGCGCGACGCTCGAGGCGGCCGTCGACCGAGCGTTCGCGCGCGCCAGGCCGGGCGACGCGGTGCTGCTCAGCCCGGCGTGCGCGAGCCTGGACATGTTCCGCAACTACGCGCACCGGGCGGAGGTCTTCGTCGCGGCGGTGCGCGCGCGCGCCGACGGACCGACCGAAGGGAGCGCCGCATGACGGCCGCGCTGGCGAGCGCGTTCCAGGCCTGGCGCGACCGGCTCGCGCCGGCGAAGAAGGCCGCCGCGAGTGCGCCACCGCGCGGCCGCGCCGCGGCCGAGGCGATCCCGGTGCGCGAATGGATCAGCGTCGACCACGGCCAGCCGGCGCGCCTGCTCGGCTTCGACCGGACGCTCGTTTGCATCGTCGTCGCCCTGCTCGCGCTCGGCCTCGTGATGGTCTACAGCGCCTCGGTGGCGATGCCCGACAACCCCAAGTTCGCGCGCTACACGCCAACCTATTTCCTGTCGCGCCACGTGCTGTTCCTCGCCATCTCCGCCGCCGCCGCGCTGGTGGCCGTACAGGTGCCGATCGCGGTCTGGGAAAAGCTCTCGCCGTGGATCTTCGTGGCCGCGTTGCTGCTGCTCGTCGTTGTCCTGATCCCGTTCATCGGCAAGGGCGTGAACGGCGCGCGGCGCTGGATCCCGATGGGATTCATGAGCTTCCAGCCGTCCGAGCTCGCCAAGCTGGCGATCGCGATGTACGCCGCCGGCTACATGGTGCGGCGCATGGACGTGAAGGAGAACTTCGTCCGCGCGGTGGTGCCGATGGCGGTCGCGATCGCCGTCGTCGGCCTGCTGCTCCTCGCCGAGCCCGACATGGGAGCCTTCCTCGTCATCGCGACGATCGCGATGGGGATCCTCTTCCTCGGCGGCGTCAACGGCAGGATGTTCCTGCTCATCAGCGCGATCCTGATCGGCGCGTTCGTGCTGATGATCACCTTGAGCGAATGGCGGCGCGAGCGGATCTTCGCGTACCTCAATCCCTGGGACGAGAAGTACACGCTCGGCAAGGCCTACCAGCTCTCGCACTCGCTGATCGCGTTCGGCCGCGGCGAGATCTTCGGCCAGGGGCTCGGCTCGAGCGTCGAGAAGCTGCACTACCTTCCCGAGGCGCACACCGACTTCCTGCTCGCGGTGATCGGCGAGGAGCTCGGCTTCGTCGGCGTCGCCTGCGTCATCGTCGCCTTCTTCTGGCTCGCGCGGCGCCTGTTCCACATCGGCCGTCAGGCGATCGCGCTCGATCGCGTGTTCGCGGGCCTGTTCGCGCAGGGCATCGGCATCTGGATGGGCGGCCAGGCGTTCATCAACATGGGCGTCAACCTCGGCGTGCTGCCGACCAAGGGACTCACGCTGCCGCTGATGAGCTACGGCGGCTCGGCGATCGTCATGAACCTGGTCGCGCTCGCGATCGTGATTCGCGTCGACATCGAGAACAGGCAGCTCATGCGCGGAGGCCGGCCGTGAGCGGCGCCGGCCCGCGCGCAAGGCGCTCGCGCCCCCTCGGGGGGCCGGCGCGCAGCGCCTTGGGGGCACCATGAAGCATCTGCTCGTCATGGCGGCAGGCACGGGCGGCCATGTCATTCCCGGCCTCGCGATCGCCGCCGAGATGAAGCGACGCGGCTGGAGCGTGAGCTGGCTCGGCACGCAGGCCGGCCTCGAGAACCGTCTGGTCCCGCCTGCGGGAATCGCGCTCGACCGGCTCGCCTTCGGCGGCATGCGCGGCAAGGGGCTCCTCGGCAACGCGCTCGGCGCGCTGCGCATGCTCGGCGCGTTCTTCGCGAGCGCACGCATCTTTCGTCGGGTGCGCGCAGACGCCGTGGTCGGGATGGGCGGCTACGTCTGCCTGCCCGGCGGCTGGGTCGCGTGGCTGATGAGAAAGCCCCTCCTCGTCGTCAACGCCGACGCGACGCTCCTGCTCAGCAATCGCGCCCTCGCGCCGATCGCGCGCCGCATCGCCTTCGGCTTCGACGGCGACTCGGCGCGAAGCGCCGGGGCAAAGGCGGTCGTCACCGGCAATCCGGTGCGCGCCGCGATCGAGGTGCTCGCCGATCCTGCGCAGCGGTTCGCCGGCCGCGCCGGCGCGCTGCGCCTGCTCGTCGTCGGCGGCAGCCTCGGCGCGCGCATCCTCAACGAATGCGTGCCGCAGGCGATCGCGCTGATGGGCGCCGGCGAGCGCCCGCGCGTCGCGCACCAGACCGGCGAAGCCGGGCGCGACGCGGTGCGCGCCGCCTACGTGGCCGCGGGCGTCGACGCCGAGGTGCTGCCGTTCATCGACGACATGGCAACGCGACTCGGCGAGTGCGATCTGATCGTCTGCCGCGCCGGCGCGATCACCGTGAGCGAGCTGTGCGCTGCCGGAGTCGCCGCGGTGCTGGTGCCGTTCGTCGCCAGCACGACCTCGCACCAGCGCGACAACGCGGTCTGGATGGCGGCGCGCGAGGCCGCGATCCATCTTCCGCAGGGCGAGCTTTCGCCGGGTCGACTCGCCGACCTGCTGAGCGGCCTGACGCGTGACGCGCTGCTCGCGATGGCGACGAAGGCGCGCGCGCTGGCGCGGCCGCACGCGGCGGCGCGCGTGGCCGACCAGATCGAAGCGATGGTGGCGGTCGCATGAAGCACGCGGTCAAGAACATCCACTTCGTCGGCATCGGCGGTGCGGGCATGAGCGGCATCGCCGAGATCCTGCACAACCTCGGCTACCGCATCTCCGGGTCGGACCAGAGCGAGAGCGCGACAACCAGGGCCCTCGCAGCGCAAGGCATCCGCGTCGCGATCGGCCACGACGCGGCCAACATCGCCGGTGCGGAAGCGGTCGTCACGTCGAGCGCAGTGCGCTCCGACAACCCTGAGGTGACGGCGGCGCGCGGCCGCCGCATCCCGGTCGTTCCGCGCGCGGTGATGCTTGCCGAGCTGATGCGCCTGAAGCAGGGCATCGCGATCGCCGGAACGCACGGCAAGACGACGACGACCTCGCTCGTCACGAGCGTGCTCGCCGAAGCGGGGCTCGACCCGACGTTCGTGATCGGTGGCAGGCTGAACGCCGCCGGCGCGAACTCGCGCCTCGGCGTGGGCGACTACATCGTCGTCGAAGCCGACGAGTCGGACGCGTCGTTCCTGAACCTGATGCCGATCATGGCCGTCGTCACGAACATCGACGTCGACCACATGGAAACCTACGGCCACGACTTCGCGAGGCTGAAGCAGGCGTTCGTCGAGTTCATCCACCGGATGCCGTTCTACGGCGCGGCCATCCTGTGCGTCGACGATCCCGGCGTGCGCTCGATCATGGCGATGATCTCGCGCCCGGTCGTGAGCTACGGATTCGGCGCCGACGCGATGGTGCGTGCCGTCAACGTCGAGGCCGACGGCGCGACGATGCGCTTCACGGTCCAGCGCAGGAACGGCGTGCGCATGGCCGACCTGCAGGTGACGCTCAACCTGCCCGGCGACCACAACGTGCTGAACGCGCTCGCGGCGGTCGCCGTCGCCGCCGAGCTAGAGCTGCCTGATGTCGCGGTGATCAAGGGGCTCGCCGAGTTCAACGGCGTCGGCCGGCGCTTCCAGCGCTACGGCGACCACCCGGCCGCGTTCGGCGAAGGCAGCT
>DASXXO010000025.1:0-5728 GCA_036503045.1 Caldimonas sp.
CTATGCCGCGTACGCGCCGCGCATCTACAAGGGCCGGCTGCCGCCACTGATCCACGCGGTCGTCGTCGTCGAGACGACCGTCGACCCGAGCGGGCAACTGCGCGACATCAAGGTCGTGCGCGGGCCGTCGCACGCTCCCGACGTGACCGCGGCCGTGGTCGAGATGATCAAGCGCGCTGGTCCGCTGCCGGCGCCGAGCCGGTTCGCCGGGCCGGTGCGTTTCACCGAGATCTGGCTCGTCCACAAGGATGGCCGGTTCCAGCTCGACGCGCTGACCGAAGGACAGGACTGAACGGCAAGGGCCGTCACATCGCGGCAGTGAAGCCGCCGTCGACGTAGAGGATCTGGCCGGTCACGAAGCGCGCCGCCGGCGAAGCCAGAAAGACCGCGGTGCCGGCGATCTCGTGCCGGTTCGGCCCAGCGGCCTGCCGGCGTGCGCCGCTCGACCCACGCGGTGAATTCGGCATCGGCGACGAGCGCAGCGTTCATCTCGGTGCGGAAGAACCCCGGCGCGATCGCGTTCACCTGGATGTCGTGCGGCGCGAGCTCGACCGCGAGCACGCGCGTCAGCATCGCGATGCCTCCCTTGCTGACCTGGTAAGGCACCGTCGTCGGCCGCGCCAGGCTCGACATCAAGGACGCGATGTTGATGATCTTGCCGGCGCGGCGCGCCTGCATCGGCGGGATCACGGCGCGCGCGAGGTAGAAGGGCGCGTCGAGGTTGGTCGCCATCACCCGGCGCCAGTCTTCGTCGCCGAACTCGGCGACCGGTGCGCGGTGCTGGATGCCGGCGTGTTGACGAGGATGTCGATCGGCGCGACCCCTGCGGCGATCGCCGCGATGCCCGCGCGCACGGCCTCTGGATCGGCGACGTCGAACGGAGCGACCTCGATCGCAAGTCCGTCGCGCCGCAGCGCTTCGGCGGCGGCGGCGAGCTTGGCGGGATTGCGGCCGTTGAGGACGACACGCGCCCCGGCCGTGCCGAGACCGCGCGCGATCGCGAGGCCGAGGCCCGAGCCCGATCCGGTGACCAGCGCGGTCTTGCCCGCGAGATCGAACGGCGCGCCGCCGGTGCTGCTCACGGCGCGACCTTCGCGCGGCGGGCCGGCATCACGGCACGGGCGAGAGCAAAGGACGTCCGGCGAAGTGCGCCTGGAGATTGGCGAACGCGAGGTCGGCCATCGCCTGGCGCGTCTGCCACGTCGCGCTGCCGACGTGCGGCGTCAGGACGACGTTGTCGAGCGCGAGCAGCTCGCCCGGCACGTGCGGCTCGTTCTCGAACACGTCGAGGGCGGCGCCGGCGATCGTCCCCGCGCGCAGCGCCTGCACCAGGGCCTGCTCGTCGACGACCGACCCGCGTGCGACATTGACGAGGTAGCCCTTGCTGCCGAGCGCGGCGAGCACCTTGGCGTCGATGAGCTTCCTCGTCGCCGCGCCGCCGGGCGTGATGACCACCAGGAAGTCGACCTCGCGCGCGAGCGCCTCGGCGCTCGGGAAGTACCGGTAGGGTGAATCCGCGCGCGCGTTGCGCGCCGTGTATGCGATCGACATGCCGAATGCCTCCGCGCGCTTCGCGATCGCCACGCCGATTCGGCCGAGGCCGACGATCCCCATGCGCGCGCCGCTCACCTTGCGTGCGAGCGGCATCGGCCCGTTCGCCCAGGCGCCGCTCCTCACGTAGCGGTCGGCCTCGATGAGGCGGCGCGAGACGGCGAGCACGAGCGCCATCGCCAGGTCGGCGACCTCGTCGTTCAGCACGTTCGGGGTGTGCGTGACGGCGATGCCGCGCTCGCGCGCCGCGGCGACGTCGATGCCGTCGTAGCCGACCCCGAACACCGAAACGAGCTCGAGCGCGGGCAGCTGCGCGATCAGCTCGCGCGGCACCTTCGACTCGCCGCTCGCCGCGATCGCGCGGATGCGCGGCGCGACCTTCGCGAACGCAGCCAGGTCGCTCTGGTGGGTGCGGTCGTGGACCTGGAACGCGCCCTGCAGCGCCTCCATCATCGGCGGCCAGAGGCGCGCAGCCGTCAGGACCTCGACCCGATCGGATTCAGCAGCCATCGTGCGCCTCTCTCACATGCCGACGTAGTTGGGGCCGCCACCGCCCTCGGGCGGGACCCAGACGATGTTCTGCGTCGGGTCCTTGATGTCGCAGGTCTTGCAATGGACGCAGTTCTGGGCGTTGATCTGCAGCCGCTCGCCGCTCCCCGGCTCGGCGACGAACTCGTAGACCCCCGCAGGGCAATAGCGGCTCTCCGGTCCGGCGAACTTCGCCAGGTTGATCCGCACCGGAACGGAGGGGTCCTTCAGCGTCAGGTGCGCCGGCTGGTCTTCCCCGTGATTGGTGTTGCTGACGAAGACGCTCGACAGCCGGTCGAAGGTGATCCTGTTGTCGGGCTTCGGGTAGACGATCGGCTTGCACTCGGCGGCCGGGCGCAGGTAGAGGTGGTCGGCCTGCTTGCGATGGATCGTCCAGGGCGGCGCGTGGATTCCCAGGCGCGGCAGCAGCCATTGCTCGATCCCGGTCATCAGCGAGGCGATCAGGAACCCCTTCTTGAACCACTGCTTGAAGTTGCGCGACTTCTGCAGCTCGGCGTGCAGCCAGCTGCGCTTGAACGCCTCGGGGTAGGCGACGAGCTCGTCGTGCTGGCGGCCTGCGACGAGCGCGTCGAACGCCGCCCCGGCGGCGAGCATCCCGGTCTTGATCGCCGCGTGGCTGCCCTTGATCCGGCTCGAGTTGAGATAGCCCGCCTCGCAGCCGACGAACGCGCCGCCCGGGAACACGGTCTTGGGCAGGCTGAGGATGCCGCCGGCGGTGATCGAGCGCGCGCCGTAGCCCAGGCGCTTGCCGCCCTCGAGCGTCTTCCTGATCTCGGGGTGCGACTTCCAGCGCTGGAACTCCTCGAACGGGCTGAGGTACGGGTTGGTGTAGTCGAGGCCGACGACGAAGCCGAGCTCGACCTGGTTGTTGTCGAGGTGGTAGAGGAACGAGCCGCCGTAGGTCGAGGTGTCGAGCGGCCAGC
Organism: Caldimonas sp.; assembly: GCA_036503045.1. GTDB lineage: Bacteria > Pseudomonadota > Gammaproteobacteria > Burkholderiales > Burkholderiaceae_C > Schlegelella_A. The sequence continues at coordinate 3,024 of DASXXO010000025.1, forward strand.
CCCCCGTGTGCAGCACGAGCCCCGGTGCGGCCTGCTCGGGAAGGACCTCCCACAGCTCCTTCAGGCCGATGCCGTAGCTCTGCGGGTCGCGCCCTTCGTCGAGCTTGTAGCGGGCGATCAGCTGGCGGCCGAGGCTGCCGCGCGAGCCTTCGGCGAACACGGTGTACTTGGCGTGCAGCTCCATGCCGAGCTGGAAGTTCTCGGTCGGCTCGCCGTCCTTGCCGAGGCCCAGATTGCCGGTGGCGACGCCGCGCACCGAGCCGTCCTCGGCGTACAGCACCTCGGCCGCGGGAAAGCCCGGGAAGATCTCGACGCCGAGCGCTTCGGCCTGCTGCGCCAGCCAGCGCACGACGTTGCCGAGGCTGATGACGTAGTTGCCTTCGTTGCGGAAGCAGTCGGGCAGCAGCGCGTGCGGGGTCACGCGCGCGCCCGTCTCGGTCAGGAACAGGAACCGGTCGCCGGTGACCGGCTGGGTGAGCGGCGCGCCCTTCTCCTTCCAGTCGGGGATCAGCTCGTTGATCGCGCGCGGATCCATGATCGCGCCCGACAGGATGTGCGCGCCGGGCTCCGAGCCCTTCTCGAGGACGACGACCGAGACCTCGTGCGAGCGCTCGGCGGCGAGCTGCTTCAGGCGAATCGCGGTCGCGAGGCCGGCCGGCCCGGCGCCGACGATCACCACGTCGTACTCCATCGCCTCGCGTGGGCCGTAGCGGGCGAGAATCTCGTCAGGGGTCATTGCGGTCTCGCTGTTCTTGTCCGGGCGGGCGCGCGTCTAAACTCGCGATCGATTCTACGGAGCAGCCGAGCCGCTGCGCGATTCCTCATGAGCTACCAGATCGATCTTTCGGGCCGCGTCGCCCTCGTCACCGGCGCGTCGAGCGGTCTCGGCGCGCAGTTCGCCCGCGTCCTCGCCAAGGCCGGCGCGGGGGTCGCGATCGCCGGTCGCCGCGTCGAGCGGCTGAAGAGCCTGCGCGCCGAGATCGAGGCCGAGGGCGGCGATGCGCACGTCGTGCCGATGGACGTCACCGACATCGACGGGATCAAGTCGGGAGTCGCCCACACCGAGACCGAGCTGGGCACGATCGACATCCTGATCAACAACTCGGGCGTGGCGACGACGCAGCCGCTGGTCGACGTCGAGCCCGACGACTACGACTACGTGTTCGACGTCAACACGCGGGGCGCGTTTTTCGTCGCCCAGGAGGTCGGCAAGCGGATGATCGCGCGCTCGAAGGGCGCGGCGCCGGGGACGTTCACCGGCGGCCGGATCGTCAACATCGCCTCGATGGCGGGCGTAAAGGTGATGCCCAAGATCGGCATCTACTGCATGAGCAAGGCGGCGGTCGTGCAGATGACGAAGGCGATGGCGCTCGAGTGGGGGCGCTTCGGGATCAACGTCAACGCGATCTGCCCCGGATACATCGACACCGAGATGAACCACATGCAGTGGTCGACCGAGCAGGGCAAGAAGCTGATCGACATGCTGCCGAGGAAGCGGGTGGGTAGCCCCCAGGACCTCGACGCCGTGCTGATGATGCTGTGCGCGAACGAGAGCCACTTCATCAACGGGGCCGTGATCCAGGCCGACGACGGCTTCGCGATCTAGCGCGCGGCTCCAGGCGCGATGCGGCCGCTGTCCCTGCTCGAAGCGCGCGCGCTCGGCGTGCTGGTCGAGAAGTCGCTGACGGTTCCCGACAGCTATCCCTTGTCGCTCAACGCGCTCACGCTCGGCTGCAACCAGAAGACCGCGCGCGATCCGGTGATCGCGGCGAGCGAGGGCGAGGTGCAGGTCGCCGTCGACGCGCTCAAGGGCTTGTCGCTGGCGTTCGAATCGAGCGGCTCGCGCGTCGCACGCTACGAGCACAACCTCGGCCGCGCGCTCGGCGTGCCGTCGCAATCGGTGGCCTTGCTCGCGACGCTGATGTTGCGCGGCCCGCAGACGCCGGCCGAGCTGCGCACCAGCGCAGAGCGGCTGCACCGTTTCGCAGACGTTTCGGCGGTCGAGGGATTCCTCGACGAGCTCGCTGCCCGGCCGGAGGACAAGGGCGGGGCGCTCGTCGTCAAGCTGCCGCGCGCGCCGGGTGCGCGCGAGCAGCGCTGGGCGCATCTGCTGTGCGGCCCGGTCGACGTCAGCGCATTGCCGGTCGCGACGGACAGCGAGGCGATCGTTCCGGCCAGCGAGCTCGCCGCACTGAAGGCGCGCGTCGCCGCGAGCGAGGCGGAGCTGGCGCGTCTGCGCGGCCTCGTCGAGCGACTGTGCAGCGAGCTCGACCTGCGCCCCTGAGCGGAAGTCTGCCGGACATGCGTTTCGATCTGCCCGAGCACAAGAAGCTCACGCTCGAGATGGTCATCCCGATCCGCTGGGGCGACATGGACGCGATGGGCCACGTCAACAACACGATCTACTTCCGCTATCTCGAGATCGTCCGCATCGAGTGGCTGCACCAGGTCGCCGGCGCACCGGACCCGGCGGGCGAGGGGCCGGTGATCGTCAACACCTTCTGCAACTTCCTGAAGCAGCTGAAGTACCCGGGGGACGTGCTCGCCAAGCACTATGTCGCCAAGCCGGGACGGAGCAGCTTCGAGGCGTACATCACCCTTGAGCGCACCGATGAGCCGGGGGTGCTTTATGCGAGCGGCGGGGCGAAGACGGTATGGGTGAATTACCGGGACGAGAGGTCGGTCCCGTTGCCGGATACGGTGAG
>DASXXO010000026.1:0-2786 GCA_036503045.1 Caldimonas sp.
TGAACAGGGCCGTGCGGATGCCGTAGTACAGACCCTGGAAGACGTTGTAGACGATGCAGGTCACCCAGAACGTGACGATCAGCACCGTCGAGGGCTGCGGCCGGTTCGCCATGTTCATGTCGACCGGCATGATCCAGCCCGCCTGCCACATCGCCCCCGCGAGCCAGAGCGTCGGCACGACGGTCAGGAAGACGAAGAAGGCGAGCGTCGAGCGCCGGCCGAAGCGGTCGGAGAGCCAGCCGCCGACGATGCACGCTGACGCATTGAACAGGGTCGTGTAGACATTGAGCTGCGCCACCGCGTTGTCGTCGAGACCGAGCTCGACGGCGAGGTTCGATTGCAGGGCGAGGCTGAGCGCGTAGGCGCCCGCCGGCAGCACTGCATAGACGACGCCGACCAGCGCGGCGCGCGAGCCCGTGAAAGCGCGCCAGGCGTCGCGGACGAAGACGGCCAGCTCGCGGCCGACAGCGCGCGTCGCGCGCGCCCCTTCGGCGAGGCGCGGGCCCGCTTTCTCGCGCAGCGGCAGCACGACGAGCAGGGTGATCGCGAGGATCGTTGCGACGACGAACAGGTAGGTCGATGCGAACGGCATCACCGCGGTCAGGAAGAGCACGCCCGAGCCGCCGATCATCTGGCCGATCGAGGCGCCCGCGAACATGAAGCCGTTCGCCGCGCCGCGCTCGTCTTCGGGCAGCACGCCGACGGCAAGCGCGTCGATGGCGACGTCCTGGGTCGCGCCGAACGCGTTGTGCACGAGGATGATTGCGGTGAAGAGGGCGAGCTGGCCGATGAAGTCGACGCCCATTGCAAGCAGCAGCGTCGCCATCATGCCGAGCTGCATCAGGAAGATCCAGGTGCGGCGGCGGCCGAAGCGCTCGGACGAGAAGGTGTCGACGAACGGGCCGACCACCCACTTGAACGCCCACGGCAGGTAGAGCGAGCCGACGAAGGCGCCGATCGCCGCCGGCCCGAGGCCGCCGCGCCGCATCTGCGCAGCGATCGCCGTCGCCGTGAAGCCGAGCGGGATGCCTTCGGTGACGTAGAGAAGAAAGAAGGCGGTGAGGCGCCCCTTGCGGGTCGCGAGCAGATCCGGCAAGGCGATGCGCATGGCGCGGCACGCTAGCACACGTCGACGCGAGGGTCGGCCGCTTTGCGCTAGAAGCGACGACCGTTCCTTGGAGCCCGACATGACAGACCACAGAAGGCCGACGGCCGGCGACTTTCATCCCGAAGTGTTGCGACTGTTCGACCGCTATGTGCACGGCGCGCTCGACCGGCGCGGCTTTCTCGACGGCGCCGCGAAGTTCGCTGCCGGAAGCGGCGGCGCGGCAGCGCTGCTCGCCGCGCTCAGCCCCGACTTCGCCGCCGCCGAGCAGGTCGCGAAGGCCGATCCGCGCATTCGCGCCGAGACGATCGAGTTCGTGTCGCCGCAAGGCTACGGCAGCGGTCGCGGCGTGCTCGTGCGGCCGGCGAGCGCGCTGCCCCCGGGCGGCCCCGCGACCCCGACGCGCGGCCTTCCGGCGGTGCTCGTGATCCACGAGAACCGCGGCCTCAATCCGCACATCGAGGACGTCGCGCGTCGCCTTGCGCTCGCCAACTTCATCGCCTTCGCGCCCGACGCGCTGTTCCCGCTCGGCGGTTATCCGAACGACGAGGACAAGGCGCGCGATCTGTTCGCCCGCCTCGATCAGGCGAAGACGCGCGAGGACATGCTTGCCGCGGCGCGTTACCTGCAGGGCGCAGCGGGCGGCAACGGCAAGAGCGGCGCGATCGGCTTCTGCTGGGGCGGCGGCATGGTCAACTTCCTCGCGACGCGCCTGCCCGATCTCGGCGCGGCGGTGCCGTTCTACGGGCCTGCGCCTGCGCCGGCGAGCGTCGCCGCGATCGAGGCGCCGCTCCTTCTCGTCTTCGCCGACAACGACGATTTCGTCAACAAGACCTGGCCGCCGTACGAGGCCGCGCTCAAGGCCGCCGGCAAGCGCTACGAAGCCTTTCGCTATCCCGGCACGCAGCACGGCTTCCACAACGACACGACGCCGCGCTACGACGCCAACGCCGCCGGCCAGGCGTGGCAGCGCGCGCTCGACTTCCTGAACCGGAACCTGCGCGGCTAGCGCGCTCGCGAGAAGCTCAGTGCAGGTCGCGGCGACGGCCCTTGAACGCCTTGGGGCTGATGACGTTGCCCTCGCGCTCGATCGCCGAGCGCTGCGCTCGACGGATCGCTTCCCGGGTCTCGCGCCGCGCGCGCAGCTCGGCCGCGGGCCAGAGCACGGCGCGCCGGATGCGTCGTTGCCAGAGCGCTCCGTTTCTCCTCAGCGACGCGTCGACGCGCGCGCGTCGGCGCGGCCGCAGCAGCATCCGCGCGAGGAGCAGCACGCAGGCGACCACGATGGCGGCCGCGAAGATCTTCTCGACGACGTTCATGGTGCTGCGGCGGATTCGTGCTGCGGGTCGGTGCGCTGCCATCGTAGCGCGCTTGCGCCGGCGCGGTGGACGACCCGCACCTGCGATATCTCCCTACATGGGTACTCGTTGGCAAGCCGCAGAATAAAGGAAGCAGGACGATACTGCCGCGCGCGTCATTCGCTCGGGCGAGGCGAGGCGCTTGGACGATGGACGATCCCTCTCAGCCTCCCTCCGGCTCGCCTCGATCGTCGAGTCCCGAGGAGGCGCGTGCCGAGCTGGCCCCCGACCATGCCGAGGAGGAGCTCGCCGAAGTGACCGACGACCCGGTTCCGACGCGGGGGTTTGCGACGGTGCCGATGGTCGGCCTCGGCGGCTCGGCC
>DASXXO010000027.1:0-5031 GCA_036503045.1 Caldimonas sp.
CGGCGCAGCCCTTGCCATCCCTGCTCGGAGCGATGCAGCAGCAGCACGGTCGCGTCGTCGACGCTGCCGTGCGCACGGGCCAGCGCGACCAGCGCGTCGCCGCGCCACTCGAGCGGCAGCGGGGCGGCGAGGACGCGGCACCAGTCGGCGTCGTCGAGATGCTTGTGGACGCCGTCGCTGCACAGCGCGAGCGACTCGCCGCGCTCGAGGCCGTGGACGACGACGTTGGCGCCGGTGGTCGCGCCGTTGCCGACCATGCGTGCCGGATCGCCCGACGAGCCGCCGGGCGGCGGCGCCTCGCCGAGATGGGCGAAGGTGTCGTCGCGCGTCAGCAGCTCGATCCGTCCCGCGCCGCCGGGCGAGAAGTGGTAGACGCGGCAATCGCCGACCCAAGCGGTGAGCCACTTGGCGGCGAACACGTCGAGCGGCGCGCACAGCGCGACCGTCGCCGCGCCGGGCCGGTCGGTGACGCGCGCGATCGCGGCGGCGATCATCCGGTCGGCGGCGAGCATCGCCGCGGCGACGCGCGCGGGGTCGGCGGGCCGCGCTTCGAGCGCCTCGTGCAGGGCGGCGACGAGCAGCCGGCTCGCGGCCTGGGCCATCGCGCCGCCGCCGACGCCGTCGGCGACGACGAACAGGCGCGCCACGCCTTCAAGTGCGCTGTGCGCGTCCTCGTTGGCGCTGTGCTGGCTGCCGCACGCCGACACGACCGAGGCTTCGAGGCGGCGGAATGCGTTCGCGTAGACGGCGTGCGTCGCCGGCGTCGCAGCGGCGAGCGGTGTCGCGGCGCGCGCCGTGCGGCCGGGATCGATCGGCGTGATCAGTCCGCTGGCGCCGGTCGGTGCCATGTCAGCCCTCGCTCTTGCGCGCGAGCGCGAGCGTGCACGCCGGCTCGCCCGGCAGCGCGCCGCCGAGCACGAGCGTCTGCCCCGGCCGCCAGGCGAAGCGCGCGCCGGCCGCGTGGGCGTCGCCGTCGATGACGATGCCGTTGTCGCCCTCGACGCTGCCGTGCACTCCCTCGTCGTCGACCGCATCGATCACGACGTGGCTGCCCGAGACGCCTGCGTGGCGTCGATCGACGATGAGCGTCTGCCCGCGCGACCGGCCGATCGTGAACGGCAGCGCGTCGGCGGCGATCGCCTGCACCTGCGTGCCTGCCGCCTGCCCCAAGGTGATCGTGAAGCGCGCCTCGCCCGCGCGCAGCGCGAGCACCGACGTCAGCGGCGTGCGCGGGACGCCGTTGCCCGAGGCGATCGGCGTCACCGGAGACGCGGCCACCGCGGCGGCAGCTGCCTGGAGCGTGATCGACGGGTACTCGCTCGCCGGTCCTTCGGCGCGCGCCGACAGGACGATGCGCATGCCCTCTGCGAGGCGGACCGGCGCGTCGGCGTTCGCGACCTGCGCCCGCGCGCGCGCCGCGACTCCGACCTGTGCGCTCTCGACGCGCACGCCGTTGGTCGAGCCGGCGTCGGCGACCCGCCAGCCGTCGTTCTCGAGCCAGATCTCGGCGTGGCGCCTGCTCGTGAAGGTGCCGTCGACGTGCAGGTCGCAGCTCTCGTCCTTGCCGATCACGTAGCGGCGACCCGCCACGACGGCGTGCAGCACGGCGACGCGCGCACCGGCGCCGTCGCTGACGGCGAAGGTGCAGGTGCGGCCGGCCAGGGGAGTCGCCGGCGTCGTCCCGGCGCGCGCGCGGGCGAAGGGCTGAGCGGGCAGCGCGTCGGTTTCGCTCCAGCGCCCGAGCACGCTCACCTCGTACTGGCGCGCTGTCGCGGGCGTCGTGCGCAGCGCCGCGAGCAGCTCGCGGTACTCGCCGTCGTCGCGCCCGCGATCGTTTGCCTCGAGGTCGGAGAGGCCACCGAAAAGCGACAGGTCGATCACTCCGGCGTTCGGCAAGCGGCCGATCACCTCGCGGGCGACGTAGCGCTTGACCTGCTCCGGCTTGAACTCGTGCATGAACTGCTGCAGCAGCTCGCGCGCCTCTGGTCCGCCGGGCGAGCGGACGCCGATCGAGGTGAGCAGGAAGCGGTCGCGGTCGGCGATGACGACGTGCAGGCGCACGTGGCTGACGACGAAGTGCTCGAGCTCGTCGCGTACCGCGCCGATCAGCGGCGCGTAGACGCCGAGGTCGGCCCCCTGGTGGAGCGCGTCGGCGCTGCTGCCCGCGCCGCCGCGGGGTGCTGCGTCGTCTTCGAGCTCGGGCCCGTGGCCGCGCTCGCGCGGCCCCAGGTCGCTGCGGCCGGCCATGCCGCCGATTCCCTGGACGCGATGGAGAACCCACGATTTCATCGACATGGCTGGCTTTCGAGATCAGCTGCGGTAGGCGACGACGAGCGTCGCGAGGGGACCGCGCGTGCGCAGGTGGCGCACGCGCGGAAAGGAAGGCAGGCCGTAGCCGGAGAGGCGCTCGACGAAGCGACTCCAGGCCGGCTGGAGCTTGTCGCCGGCACGTACGCGCTGCTGCAACGCCGGCAGAGAGAGATCGATCAGCAAGGCGATGCGCGAGACGTCGCCGATCAGGACGATCGCGCGGCGCAGGCTGTCCTCGAGATCGTCGAGGCAGCGCTCGAACGGGCCGTCGAAGGTCCAGACGAGCGGCGCCGGCAGCGCGTCGCGAGCGTGCTCGCGACGCGTCTCGCTGCGCCTGGCCGGTGCGCGTGCGAGGCTCATGGCGCCACTCCTTCGATCGCGCCGGTCCGGCGGCCGACGATCTGGAGCGCGATCTCGGCCGCGGGGTTCGGCCCGAGGTCGCCCGCGCCGTGGACGCGGCCGCTCGCGCGCAGCCAGTTGCGCTCGGCGAGGACGGCGATCGCCTTCGTCCAAGGCCCGTCCTTCGAGCGGTCGGCGCGGAACGCGGCGACGTACCACTTGTAGGGCCTGAGAGAGCTGCACGCGCCGCGCTTCGCTGCTTCCGAAGACGGCGCGCCCGCGCGGCAAAGCTTCACCAGCGCGTCGAGCGAGAGGCCGTCGCTCGGGAAACTCGGCGTCCCGGTCTTGCCGGCGACCCAGTCGATGTCGCGGCAGCGGCGCGGGTCGAACACCTGCTCGCACGCGGTGCGCGCGGTGCCGGCGCGATGGCTGTACGACAGGCCGCTCAAGATCACCTCGGCGGCCTCGCGCGAAAGCGGGCTCGCCGCCAGCGTCGGCGCGGTCCAGCGCGCCGCGGCCGCGGCGAACGCGTCGCCGGCGTTGCCCGCGACGCCGTGCACCGCCTGCACCAGATGCGGCCGCGGCGCGCTCGCCGCGCCGTTCGCCGCCGAGGCAAGCGTCGCCATCATCCCGGCGACGCCGAGCACGCTGGCGCGCGCGTGGCCCTGGCCCCAGCCTTCGGCAACGACGTCGACGACCGCGCCGCCCTTGCACTTCTCCCAGTCGTCGTCGCTGCCGCGCCGGCCGTCGGCGCCGAACGCGCAGCGGCGCACGATGCCGGGGTCGAGCGCCATCGGCGGCATCAGGTGCATCGCCGCGCCGAGCGAGTGCGCGACCGGCTCGCTGAGCAGGCGTCCGTAGGCGATCGCAGTCGGCCCGGGTGCGTTCCAGTCGCGCTCGTCGAGTCGGTCGAGGCGCCTGCCGAACAGCAGGTCGGCGCTTCCGCACGACGAGCGCGCTTCGTCGCAGCCGGCGTTCCAGCCGTACGCGAGCGCGGCAGCCTGGACCTCCCAGGGCTTCCTGCATCCGGCGAAGCCCTGCTCGAAGCAGAACATTCGATCGAGGAAGCGCGCCGAGTCCGAGCGCATCAGCTGGCCGCGCAGGCTGTCGCGCGCCGGGATTCCCTCGTGCTGCATGCCGGCGCGCTCGGTAGCGACGAGGCGCGCGCCGCGCAGCGGGTCATTCAGGAAGGCGGTCGCCATGATCGGCTTGATGGTCGAGGCCGGCATCGCCGCGTGGTAGACGGCTGGATTGAGCAGCGCGTCGGCGCGGTAGTGCACCGGATAGGGCAGGCGCGTGTCGCAGCCGGCGTCGCGGCCGGGGCCGTCGACTTCCCGGCGCGCGCACGGTGACAGCGCGCCGGCGAGCGCCTCGATGCGGCCGCTCGGGATGTCGATCACCGCGATCGCCGCCATCCGCACCATCGCGCCTTCGAGCAACTGCGTTCCGATCGGCCGCTCGCCGTCCTCCGCGCGCCGCATCCCCAATGCACGGCAGACGTCGTGGCGGCCGGTGTAGCAGGCGGCGGTTTTCTGGGCGAGCGCCTGCAGCGCCGGATCGATCGTCAGGTCGATCGAATAGCCGACGTCGACCGGCGCGCCGTCGACGACGACGTGGTTGCGCGAGCCCTCGTGTCCGGCCCGAACCAGCGGCGCCGGGCCGCCTTCGCGCTCGGCGTAAGCGCGGTAGAGCGCGCCGGTCGGCTGGCGCAGCGACTCGAGCGGCTGCAGCAAGGTGAAGAGCGAGGGCGGCACCATCCAGCGCGGGTCGTCGACGGCATCGGTCGGCCCGGGCTCGCCGGTGAGCGCGCGCGGCGCAGCCGCGGCGCCGCTCGCGGCTGCCGCGGGTCCGCGCACTTCGGCGAGCGCACACACCCGCTGCTGTGCGCTGCGCGCCGGCGCGACGAAGTGGCTTGGCGCGCCGTCGCCTGCGCCGAGATAGATGCAGCCCGGAACGCCGCCCCAGGGATTCTTTCGCGTCAATTCGCGCGCCGTGATCTGCATCTCCTGGTCGTCGCGCCAGCGCGCGAGCGTCGCGCTGCCTTCGGTGCCGCGCCAGGCGAGCGACTCCAGCATCGCGGCGTCGGCGCGCCGCAACGAATCGAGCGCAGCGGCGAGGTCGACGCAGCGGACGCGGAAATCGCGCCCAGGCGCATCGCCGACCGCGATCGGCGTGGCGAGCGCGACGCTGGCAGCGGCGAACCAGCGTGCAGCGTCGACGCCGACGGGGTGCTCGACGCGCGGATTCGGGCGCGTGCTGAAGCGCAGCAACACCGCGTCGAGCTCGCCGAGCTGGAGTGCGACCTGCTCGGCCGGCGTGACCTCGACCCTGCCGGCGCCGGTGACCGCGCGCAGCCAACGCACCGTCGGCGCGCTGCCGCTC
>DASXXO010000028.1:0-6905 GCA_036503045.1 Caldimonas sp.
GCCGGGAAGGCGGCGGCAAGGACGTCGAGTTCGACTTCTACCACTGGTCGGCGGTGCTGCGATCGGTCTCGGGCTTCGAGGTCTACCGCAAGGTCTACCGCGACGTGATCCGCCCCGAGCGTGTCGCCGAGCTGCTGATCCTGCGTCCCGACATGCCACGCTCGCTCGCTGCCTGCATGCACGAGGTGGTGCTCAACCTCAAGCGCGTCGCCAACGAGCAGTCGAAGGACACCTTGCGCCTCGCCGGCCGGCTCGACGCCGACCTGCAGTACGGTCGCATCGACGAGATCCTCGCCACCGGCCTGCACGCCTACCTGACGCAGTTCCTCGAGCGCGTCAACGCGCTCGGCACCGGCATCAGCCGCGACTTCCTCGTGCCGGTCGCGCCCTAGCGCGCCGCGTGCGACTCGAATCCCGCGCAGGCCGACAATTCCAGGCGCGCAATCCCGATGTCGATCCACGTCGCCCTCAACCACATCACGCACTACCGCTACGACCGGCCGATCCACCTCGGCCCGCAGGTCGTCCGGTTGCGCCCGGCGCCGCATTCGCGCACGCGGATCCTCGCCTACTCGATGAAGGTCGAGCCCAGCAAGCACTTCATCAACTGGCAGCAGGACCCGCACGCCAACTACCTCGCGCGGCTCGTCTTCCCCGATCCGACGACCTTCTTTCGCGTCGAGATCGACCTCGTCGCCGAGATGGCGGTCTTCAACCCGTTCGACTTCTTCCTCGAGCCGAGCGCGGAGAAGTTTCCGTTCGACTATGAAGCGGAGCTGAAGGTCGAGCTCGCGCCCTACCTGCGCAAGGCGCCCGCGACGCCGCTCTTTGCCGAGTACCTCGCCCGCATCGACCCCACGCCGCGGCCGACGAGCACGTTCCTGTTCGACGTCAACCGCGGCCTGCAGCGCGACATCGCCTACCTGATCCGCATGGAGCACGGCGTGCAGGCGCCCGAGCTGACGCTCGCGAACGCGAGCGGCTCGTGCCGCGACAGCGCCTGGCTCCTGGTCCAGCTGCTGCGTCACCTCGGCCTTGCCGCGCGCTTCGTCTCGGGCTACCTGATCCAGCTGAAAAGCGACATCAAGTCGCTCGACGGCCCGAGCGGCACCGAGGTCGACTTCACCGACCTGCATGCGTGGTGCGAGGTCTACCTGCCGGGCGCGGGATGGATCGGCCTCGATCCGACCTCGGGCCTTTACGCAGGCGAGGGCCACATCCCGCTCGCCTGCTCGCCCGAGCCATCGTCGGCGGCGCCGATCAGCGGCACGCTCGACCCGTGCGAGACGACCTTCGAGCACCACATGTCGGTGCGCCGCGTGTGGGAGGCGCCGCGCGTCACGCTGCCGTACAGCGAGCTGCAGTGGGGCGCGATCGACGCCCTCGGCAAGCACGTCGACGCCGAGCTGCGCCGGATGGACGTTCGCCTCACGCAAGGCGGCGAGCCGACCTTCGTCTCGGTCGACGACCGCGAGGGCGGCGAGTGGAACACCGAGGCGATGGGGCCGACCAAGCGCGTCCTCGCGAGCGAGCTGATGGAGCGCCTTCGCCAGCACTACGGCGCGGGCGGTCTCGTCCACTACGGCCAGGGCAAGTGGTATCCCGGCGAGCAGCTGCCGCGCTGGTCGCTCAACCTCTTCTGGCGCAGGGACGGCGCGCCGATCTGGCACGACCCGGCGCTCTTTGCCGGCGAACGCGACGACCACGGCGCGACGGCGGCGCAAGCGCGCGAGTTCCTGCAGCGTCTCGCCCAGCGCCTCGGCGTCGACCGGCGCAACGTGTTCGCCGGCTACGAGGACGTCGGCTACTACCTCTGGCGCGAAGGGAAGCTGCCGATCAACGTCGAGCCGGGCGATCCCCGCCTCGCCGATCCGGCCGAGCGCGAGCGTCTGCGCCGGGTGTTCGCGCGCGGCCTCGGCGAGCCGGTCGGCTACGCGCTGCCGATCGCCGCCGACGAGCGCCGCCCCGGCCGCTTCCGCTCGACGCCGTGGTACCTGCGCGGCGACCGGTGCTTGCTGGTCGCCGGCGATTCGCCGCTCGGCTTTCGCCTGCCGCTCGACACGCTTCCGTGGGCGCGCGCCGCCGAGCTGCCCTGGATCCATCCGCCCGACCCGAACGACGAGCTGCCTCCCCTTCCCGATGCTGGCGAGGAGCCCGAGGACGACCGCCGCGCGTGGCATGCCTCGGGTGAACCGGGTGCTGCGCGTTCGCGCGCGCACGGCACGCCGAGCGGGACGCACGACGTCGAGGATCGCGTCGACGACGATGACGCCAAGGCCGATGCGCCGGCGCTGAACGAATCGGCTGCATTCGTCGTCCGCACCGCGATCAGCGCCGAGGCGCGCCACGGCCGGCTTTATGTCTTCATGCCGCCGACGTCGTCGCTCGAGGACTACCTCGCGCTCGCCGGCGCAGTCGAGAAGACGGCGCGCACGATGCGTCTGCCGGTCGTGCTCGAAGGCTACGAGCCGCCCAAGGATCCGCGCCTCGTCGTGCTGCGCGTGACGCCCGACCCGGGCGTGATCGAGGTCAATGTCCATCCCGCGTCGAGCTGGAGCGAGCTCGTCGAGCAGACGACGCATCTCTACGACGCCGCGCGCGCGACGCGCCTGACGAGCGAGAAGTTCATGCTCGACGGCCGCCATACCGGCACCGGCGGCGGCAACCACTTCGTCCTCGGCGGCGCCACGCCGGGCGATTCGCCGTTCCTGCGCCGGCCCGACCTGCTCGCCAGCATGATCGGTTACTGGCACAACCATCCGGCGCTGAGCTACCTGTTCTCGGGACTCTTCATCGGCCCGACCAGCCAGGCACCGCGCATCGACGAAGCGCGCAACGACTCGGTCTACGAGATCGAGATCGCGTTCGCCGAGCTCGCGCGTGTCGCCGGGGTCGGGGCCGGCAAGACGCCGCCGTGGCTGATCGACCGGCTGCTGCGCAACCTTCTGATCGACGTCACGGGCAACACGCACCGCGCCGAGTTCTGCATCGACAAGCTGTATTCGCCCGACGGGCCGACCGGCCGGCTCGGCCTGCTCGAGATGCGCGCCTTCGAGATGCCGCCGCACGCACGCATGAGCCTGGTCCAGCAGCTGCTGATGCGCGCGCTCGTCGCTCGCTTCTGGGCCGAGCCGTACCGGCCGGCGCGCCTCGCGCGCTGGGGCACCGAGCTGCACGACCGCTTCATGCTGCCGCATTTCGTATGGAAGGACCTCGGCGACGTCGTCGGCGAGCTGAACGACGCGGGGCATCGGTTCGATCTCGCCTGGTTTGCCGCGCACCGCGACTTCCGCTTCCCGCTGCTCGGCGACTTCGCCGCCTCAGGCGTCTCGGTCGAGCTGCGCATGGCGCTCGAGCCCTGGCACGTCCTCGGCGAGGAGAGCGGGGCGGCGGGAACCGCGCGCTATGTCGATTCGACCGTCGAGCGGATCGAGGTGCTCGTGCGCGGCCTGGTCGGCGACCGCCATGCGATCTCCTGCAACGGCAGGAGGCTGCCCTTGCAATCCACCGGCACCCAAGGCGAGTACGTCGCGGCGGTGCGCTATCGCGCTTGGACCGTGCCGTCGTCGCTGCACCCGACGATCGGCCAGCACGTGCCGCTTGTCTTCGACCTGGTCGACACCTGGATGCAGCGCTCGCTCGGCGGCTGCCAGTACCACGTCGCGCATCCGGGCGGGATCAACTACACGACGTTTCCGATCAACGCCTACGAGGCCGAGGCGCGCCGGCTCGCGCGGTTCTTCCGCACCGGCCACACGCCGGGAACGGTGATCCTGCCGGCAGAGGCCGCCAACCCCGACTTTCCGCACACCCTCGACCTGCGTCGGGCAGCCGCGCCGTTGTAGCGTTCGGCTTCGTCTTCGAATGCTGGACCAATTCCTCGCCGGCTACGCGGCGCCCGAGGGGCGCTTCGACGAGCTGCTCTCGGCACCCGGGCGGCCGCGGCCGCACTGGGATGCGTTCGTGCGCGCGCTCGCCGAGCGCAGCGAGCGCGAGGTGAGCGACACGCTCTCGCTCACCGAGCGACAGATCCGCGAGCACGGCATCACCTACAACGTCTACGCCGACGCGCAGGGCGTGCACCGGCCGTGGCAGGTCGATCCGATCCCGCTCGTCCTGCCGGCCGACGAATGGGAGGCGATCACCGCGGGGATCGAGCAGCGCGCGGAGCTGCTCAACCGCGTCCTCGGCGATCTCTACGGCGCGCAAAGGCTGATGAAGAGCGGCGCGATTCCGCCCGCCGTGATCTTCGGCCACCGCGGTTTCCTCGCTCCCGCCGAAGGCCTGCAGCCGATCGGCGGGCATCACCTGCTGCAGTACGCCGCCGACCTCGCGCGCTCGCCCGACGGGCGCTGGTGGGTCGTCAACGACCGCACCCAGGCGCCGTCGGGCTCCGGCTATGCGCTCGAGAACCGGATCGTCGTCTCGCGCGTCTTCCCGCAGATGTTCCGCGAGCTGCCGGTCGAGCATCTCGCGGGCTTTTTCGACGCGCTGCGCGAGTCGCTGCTGCGCTGGGCGCCGCGCACGGCGGGCGAGAGCGGGCCGCCGCGCATCGTCCTGCTCACGCCCGGCCCTTACAACGAGACCTACTTCGAGCACGCGCTGCTCGCGCGCTACCTCGGCTTCGCGCTGGTCGAGGGAAGCGACCTCACGGTGCGCGACGACCGCGTCTGGCTGAAGACGATCGGCGGCCTCGAGCGTGTCCACGCGATCGTGCGCCGCCTCGACGACGACTACTGCGATCCGCTCGAGCTGCGCTCGGATTCCGCGCTCGGGGTCCCGGGCCTCACCGAGTGCGCGCGGCGCGGCAACGTGCTGCTCGCCAATGCGCTCGGCTCGGGCGTCCTCGAATCGGGAGCGCTGCTCGGCTATCTGCCGGGGCTGAGCCGCGCGCTGCTCGGCGAGCCGCTGCAGCTTCCGTCGATCGCGACCTGGTGGCTCGGCGAGCCCGCCGCGCTCGAGGATGCGTGGCGCCGGCCCGAGCGCTTGATCGTCAAGCCGATCGAGCGCTCGCCGAGCGAGCCGTCGGTCGCCGTCGCGCAGCTCTCGGCCGACGAGCGCGCGGCGCTCTTGCAGCGCATCTCCGCTCGGCCGCATCACTTCGTCGCCCAGGAGTGGGTGCACGTGTCGCAGGCACCGGTGCTCGAAGGCAAGTCGATCGGCGCGCTCGCCGCGCGCACCGTCGGCCTGCGCGTGTTCGCGGTCGCGACGCCGAGCGGCTGGCGCGTCATGCCCGGCGGCCTCACGCGCGTCGCCTCCGACCAGGATTCGCCCGACATCGCGATGCAGCGCGGCGGCCACTCCAAGGACACCTGGGTGCTCGCCGCAGGCCCGGTCAACGCCGAGTTCTCGCTCCTCTCGACGACGGTCAGCGCCGACCACCTGGTCGGCGCCGATGCGACGCTCGCCTCGCGCGCGGCCGAGAACCTGTTCTGGTACGGCCGCTACGGCGAGCGCTGCGATGCGACCGCGCGCTTGCTGCGCGTCGCGATCTCGCAGCTGCTCGACGATGGCGCCAAGCGCGTCGGCGAGCCACCGGCCTGGACGCTTGCCGAGCGGCTCGGCGTCGTCGAGCCGAGCCGGAGCGCGGCACGGGCGCTGCGCCGCGCGGCGACGCACGCCGAAGGCGCGCTCGCGCAGCGCCTTGCCGGCCTGTCGCGCGTTGCCTTCGGCTTGCGCGACCGGATGTCGGTCGACCACTGGCGAACCCTCAACCGGCTGCTCGCCGACCCGGCGCTGCAGCGCGAGCCGGCGCTGCCGCTGACGCTCGTCTGGCTCGACCGCGCGATCACGGCGCTGATGACCCTCTCCGGATTCGTCCTCGACGGCATGACGCGCGGCATCGGCTGGCGCTTCGTCTCGATCGGCCGCCGCGTCGAGCGGCTGGCGACGATGTGCAGCACGCTGCGGGTGGCGACCCAAGAGGGCCGCACGCACGAGCTCGACTGGCTGCTCGAGCTCGCCGACTCGGGCGTCACCTACCGCTCGCGCTACCTTGCCGCGCCCGAGTGGCTGCCGGTGCTCGACATGATCGTTCGCGACGACGCGAACCCGCGCTCGCTCGCCTTCCAGGCCAAGGGACTCGCCGAATTCATCGCCACGCTCGAGGCGACCCACGGCACGTTCGCCTCGACGATCCTGGCGCCGGCGCACGCAGCGCTCGGCGCGCTCGTGCCCGCCGACCTCACGCCGGAGAGCGATGTGCTCGCCGGCTGCATCGACGCGCTGCAGCAGGCGGCGTTCGCGATCTCGGACGCGATCTCGCTCAAGTTCTTCTCGCACGCCGTCCCGCGCAGCATGCTGCAGCTCGTCGCGTGAGCTCGATGGTCGCCGCTGCCGTCCTGGCTTTCGACCGCTATACCGTCGAGCACGAGACGCGCTACGCCTACCGCGTCCCGGTGGCGCAGTCCTGGCAGCTCGCCCACCTGAGGCCGCCCGCGCTGCCCTGGCAGAAGGTTCTCGCGCACGAGCTCGCGATCGAGCCGCCGCCCGACGAGCGCCACGAGCGGTACGACGCCTTCGGCAACGGCGTGACCCACTTCTGCATGCACGAGCCGCATCCCTTGCTGCGCGTGCGCATGACCTGCGAGGTCGAGATCTCGGATCGACCCGATCCCGCGGCCGCTCCTGCGCTCGCCTGGCAGGAGGTGCGCGCCGCGCTGGACGAGGATCCCGCGCAGGACGACCTGCGCGCCGCACGCATGGCCGAGCCGAGCACGCTCGTCCCGTGGTCGGAGGCGGCGCGCGCGTACGCCGCGCCGAGCCTGGCGCCGGGGCGCGACTGGCTCGAGTCGGTCACCGACGTCATGGGGCGCATCCACCGCGAGTTCGAGTTCGAGCCCGGAACGACGACGGTGACGACGTCGGTCGACGAAGTCCTCGCGCAGCGCAGCGGCGTCTGCCAG
>DASXXO010000029.1:0-3258 GCA_036503045.1 Caldimonas sp.
GCATGCCAGACCGGTCCTTCGCCGAGCAGCGCGGGCGATTCGATCGCGACCCGGACGTCGAAGCCCATCGCGTCACAGCACCGCGACGTCGAGGCGCATCCAGGCGTCCATCGTCGCCCCCGGCGCGAGCGCGACGAGGCCGTGCGCCGCAGGCTCTGCCATGTGGATCGCGTTCGCGACGTGGCTGACCGGCGCGAGCGAGAAGTGCAACCGCTCGGGCGCCGTCTCGACGGCGAGATACGAGAGCGAGGACGCGAGCTGCAGCGAGAAGCGCTCGTCGCGAATCCGCGCCGGACCGCGCCAGCCTTCGAAGGAGTGGTCGAAGTCGAGGTGTGAGGCGTCGCTGTCGATGCCGTGCTGCGCGATCTTGCGCGTCGGCAGACCGGTGGCGTCGGTGTCCCAGCGGTGCGCGAGCTCGGCGTGGATCCTGCTGCGCGAGCGCTTCACGAACGAAGCCTGCCAGCCGAGGCCGACCGGCTGCTCGACGGCGGCGTCGTTGACGAGTTGCAGGCGCGCGCCGAACGACGCCGCGTCGAGCGCGAGGTACTGGCGCGCGCTGAACGCGAACGGCCAGTCGTCGTCGCCGGCGTGGCGCAGCTCGAGGACGAGCTCGAGCGCGCTCGACGACACGATCCGCCACGGCCGCTGCCAGCCGACGCCGTCGAGCGAATGCGGCGCGTCGGCGACGTCGGCGCGCGTCGTCTGGTCGCGGCCGCGCCAGCGGAAGCGCCGGTAGCCGAGCCGGCCCGCGTAGGGAAGCAGGGGGAAGACTGCAGCGTCGCGCGCCGTCGCGAGGCGCGCCGGGTCCGTCGAGCGCAGGACCGGTGTGTCGCCGTGCCAGAAACCGGCGACCGCGCCGCCGAGGTCCGGCCGGACGGCAAGGCGCAGCGCTCCGGCACGCAGCTCGAACGGCGCGCTCGCGCTGTTCCGATCGGGAACGGCGGCGCCGATCACTTGAGCTCTGCTTTCAGATAGTGGGCGCCGGCGATCGGGTTGAAGTAGTACGGCGAAATCTCGACAAAGCCGAGTGTTGCATACAGCTCGCGCGCCGCCTCCATGTCGTCGAGCGTGTCGAGCAGCATCGTCGAGTACCCGACACGGCCCGCTTGGTCGAGCAGCGCCTGCGCGAGGACCCTGCCGAGTCCGAAGCGGCGAAACGCCGGGCGCACATAGAGCCGCTTCATCTCGCACGCGTTGCCGTCGTCGGCGTCGGCGAACGGCCTGAGCGCTCCGCATCCGGCAAGCTCGCCGTCGACGAAGGCGAGCAGCAGGTGGCCGCGCGGCGCCGCGTACTCGCCCGGCAGCGACGCGAGCTCTTCCTCGAAATTCTGGAAGCAGAGGTCCACGTCGAGGCTGGCCGCGTACTCGCGAAAGATCTCGACCGTGCGCGCGAGTTCGGCGGCCGTGCTCGGCCGGCGCAACTCGATCCTCGGCAACTTCGCCGCCCGCCTTGCCGCCGCACGCGCCATCCGCCGCCGTTTCTTCCTTGTCGCCGAGCCACGACAATAACCGGAAAGCCGGCGCCGGCGCGCGGTCGTTGCCAGACGCTACCATCGGCGCGCCGCGGCACGCCGCTTTGCCTCGTCTCGAGCTGCGCCGGCCGGCTTTTCGCCCTGCTTCCTGAGGTGCCATCTTCGTCCTGATGCGGTCCTTCCTTTCCTCCGCGTGCCGTCTTGTGGTTGCGCTCCTTGCCTTCGCCTTCCTGTTCGGCGCCGCCCCATCGCGTGCGGCCGACGAGAGCGACGCGAACGGAACGTTCTCGATGCCCACTTGGCCGCCGCGCAATCCGATCCCGACCAACCCCACCGGGGCGGCGACGAATTCGGCGACCCAGCCAGGACAGGCCGGCGCACGCCCGGGCACCGGGGGGACCGATCAGGGCGTCAACGGCAACCGCGGTACCGGGCGCGAGACGGGCGAGGGGTTGCCGCGCCGCTTCGAGCTGACGCCGCCGCCGAAGCCGAACGAATTCCAGCGCTTCGTCGAAGGTGCGACCGGGCGGCTGCTGCCGATCTTCGGCCAGAAGTTCTTCGCCGACGCCGCCGACACCTTCCACGCGCTCGACAACGTGCCGGTCTCGGCCGACTACATGATCGGGCCGGGCGACGAGATCATCACCCGCGCCTGGGGCGCGATCGACCTCGACTACCGCAGCACGGTCGACCGCAACGGCATGCTCAACCTGCCCAAGGTGGGCAGCTTCAACGTCGCCGGAGTCAAGGCCGCCGATCTCGAGCGGAACCTGCGCGCACAGATCGGGCGAATCTTCACCAATTTCGACCTCTCGGTCTCGCTCGGCCAGCTGCGCGGGCTGCGCGTGTTCATCGTCGGGCCGGCGCAGCGGCCCGGCGTCGTGACCCTGTCGAGCCAGTCGACGATGCTGTCGGCGATCGTCGCCGCCGGTGGCCCGAGCCCGTCGGGGTCGATGCGCAAGGTGCTGCTGCGGCGCGACGACAAGATCATCTCCGAACTCGACGTCTACGAGTTCCTCGGCCAGGGCGACAAGTCGAAGGACGTCCAGCTGGTCGCTGGCGACGTGGTCGTCTTCCAGCCGGCCGGGCCGCGCGTCGCCCTCACCGGAGCGATCGACACGCCGGCGATCTACGAATTGAAGAACGCGCAGGAGCCGATCCGCGACGTGCTGCGCTACGCGGGAGGCGCGCCGGTGCTCGCCAATCCGAACCGGGTCCAGCTCGAGCGGATCGATCAGTCGCAGCCGCTCGCCAAGCGCTTCGTCGAGACCTTCCGCCTCGATGAAGCCGGGCTGCAGACGGCGCTGCGCGACGGCGACGTCGTCACGCTGCTGCCGATCTCGCCGCAGTTCGCCAACGCGGTCACGCTGAAGGGCCACGTCGCGGCGCCGCTGCGCTACCCCTACACGCCGGGGATGCGCATCCGCGACCTGATCCCCGACCGCGACGCCCTGATCACGCCCGACTTCTATCGGCGCAAGAACCTGCTCGTGCAGATGATCGACGACGAGGAGCGAGCGCGCGCGCGCGAGGAGCTCGATCGGCGCGATCGAAGCGACCGGGTAGGCACGGGAACGACCGGCGGCCGGACTGGCGCCGAGGCCGCGCCGGGCACGGGCACGGGCACGGGCACGGGCGCAATCCCGGACGGGGCGAGTGCGCGAGGCGCGGCCATCGACCGCATCGGCGCCGATCGCACCTCACAGACGCAGCGACCCATCGACGACCGCGCGCGCGGCCAGCGCTCGGCCCGCGACGAGGACCAGGCGGCGGCGGATCGGGCGCG
>DASXXO010000030.1:0-2691 GCA_036503045.1 Caldimonas sp.
CGAACTCCCAGAGCTCGTCGCTCCCCGCCTCGTCGAGGGCCTGCGCGAGCTGGCGTGCGAGCGCGCGGCCGAAGAGCGGCGAGAGCTCGGGGGCAGTGACGAAGTCGCTGCCGCCCTCGGGCATGCGGCCGACGATCGTCCGCCCGCTCGCGTAGTAGCCGAGGCCGGGCGCATACAGCGCGAGCGACATGAAGCGGCTGAACGGGATCCAGCCGCCGGCGCGGTCGATCTCCGCGCCGATCCGTCGCGCGAGGGCCGCCGATACACTGCTGTCGTCCAGGCCCTCGTGCACCCGCACATTGTAGGAATCGTGCGCACGTCTTCCGTGATTTCCCCCTCCGAGCCCGGCGTCGACGGCCGCACCGACGACGCTGCCGACGCGCCGCGCCGCAAGCTCCCGGTCGAGCTCGCCAAGCTCTCGAAGCGGCTGCACCGCCAAGTCGGGCGCGCGATCGTCGACTTCCGGATGATCGAGAACGGCGACCGCGTCATGGTCTGCGTCTCGGGCGGCAAGGACAGCTATTCGCTGCTCGACATCCTGATCGGTCTGCGCGCGCGCGCGCCGATCGACTTCTCGATCGTCGCCGTCAACCTCGACCAGAAGCAGCCGGGATTCCCGGCCGACGTCCTGCCCGAGTACCTGCGAAGCATCGGGGTCGAGTTCCGGGTCGTCGAGCAAGACACGTACTCGATCGTCAAGCGCCTGGTCCCCGAGGGGCAGACGATGTGCAGCCTGTGCTCGCGGCTGCGCCGCGGCAATCTCTACCGCACAGCAGGCGAGCTCGGCGCGACCAAGATCGCGCTCGGCCACCATCGCGACGACATGGTGGCCACGCTCTTCATGAACATGTTCTTCGGCGGCCGCATGAAGGCGATGCCGGCCAAGCTCGTCAGCGACGACGGCCGCCACGTCGTCATCCGGCCGCTCGCCTACGTCGCCGAGCACGACCTCGAGCGCTGGGCCGCCGAGCGGCGCTTCCCGATCATCCCGTGCAACCTGTGCGGCAGCCAGCAGAACCTGCAGCGCGTCAAGATCAGCGCCATGCTGCGCGCCTGGGAGCGCGAGGACCCCGGGCGCACGGACCGCATCTTCGATGCGATGGCGCGGATCGTGCCATCGCATCTCATGGACCGGAACCTGTTCCCGTTCGCCACGCTCCAACCGACCGGCGTCGCCGATGCCGAAGGCGACCGCGCGTTCGATCCCGACGACGCGGAGACCTTTGCGCCCGCAGCGACGCTCGGACGAGGCGCGCTGCCATGACCAGGACCATCGCCACTCTGCTCGCTGCCGCCGCGCTGGCGGGCTGCGCATCGCTCGACAACATCGACGTCGACGTCTCGAGCTTCAGTCGATGGCCGGCCGGGCGCGCGCCGTCGACCTATGCGATCGAGCGGCTGCCTTCGCAGCAGGAGAATCCGCACAACGCACAGGTGCTCGAGGATGCGGCGCGTCCCGCCCTGGAAAGCGCTGGACTCCAGCCCGCGCCCGAAGGCAGCGTCGCCGACGTCACGATCCAGCTCGGCGCGCGCATCACCGCGTACGACCGATCGCCCTACGACGATCCGTTCTGGTACGGAGGCTATCCCTACTGGCATCGGCCGTTCGGCTACGGCCCCTACGGGCGGCCGTACTGGGGTCCCTATTGGGGCCCGTACTGGGGGCCCGGCTGGGGTTACGGCTATTGGGGCAGCTATCCGGTCTACCAGCGCGAGGTCGCGGTGCTGGTCCGCGACAAGCGCTCGGGCGAGCCGCTGTTCGAAAGTCGCGGCCAGAGCGAAGGCAACTCGAGCGCAGTCGGCGCCGTGCTGCCGGCGATGTTCATCGCCGCGTTGAAGGACTTCCCGAGCGGCAGCCCGACCAACCCGCACCGCGTCACGGTCGAGACCGCGCACTGACGCGCGGCCCCTCAGGCGCCGTCGCGGCTGAGCGCGCGCAAGTCGTCGCGCCAGCCACCCAGCTTTTGCGCTGCGTTGCGCCGCTCTTCGGCGCTCGCGGCGTTCTGAAGCGCGCTCGCCAGCGCGCAGTCGTGCGCGATGACGCGCTCGGCGTAGACGCGATAGGTCTCGCGCGGCGAGTGGTCGAGCACGCGCAGGTAGGCGCGCACCTCGAGCAGCGCTTCTTCGCGGCCCGGGTTCGCTGCCCGCAGTCGGCGGAAGAACACGAGCGCCTCCTGCTGGCGGAGCTTGCGCTCGGCGTCGACGCGCTCGGCGTCGTAGGGCGATGTGCGCACGGAATCGGCGATCAGCGCGCGCTGCGCATCGTCGAGCTTGCCGTAGAGCATCTCGGCGCGTTCGACGGCGCGCTCCGTCGCGGCTCGCTGGCGCCACCGCGGGTTGCGCTGCAGGTGCTCGTCGCGGAACTCCTCGTTGGTTTGCGTGAAGCGCTTCTCGATGTGCGCAAACTGCGCCGGCGCGAGCGTCAGCGCGACGTCGGTGATCGCCGGCGCGAGGAACTGCAGGATCGGCTCCGCGCGGCTCCTGCTCTCGCCTACCCACGCGCACACCCGCTCGGGCGTGGTGTCGGCGAGCACCTCGGACTCGGCGCGCCCGAGCAGCTCCACGTAATCGGGCAGCTGCGTGCGCCGGTGCCAGGCAACGGTCTCGTCGAGCGCGCCGCGCGCGACGAGCGACTGCGCGTCGTCGAGGTCGACGTAGCTGTCGATCCAGCGGAACGCGATCGGGCTCGCT